>JALZOO010000329.1 GCA_030913905.1 Acidobacteriota bacterium | reverse complement strand
GGACTTAATGGTCCACGATGAGTTTCCGCGCTTGCATCGGCCCTGCCCGCAGAGTCGCGAGATCCTGCGGATGCTGCGTTACCGGCAAAAGCTGATCAAGATCCGCACCATGGGTAAGAACAGCTTGCAGGCCTTGGCGCTGCAGTCTGGACTGGCGAAACGGAGCCAGTTGTTTACCAGGACCGGACAACAAGAGTTACTGGCGGCAGCCATGTCGCCGGCGATGCAGTGGCAACGAGAGCAATGGTTGCAGTTACTGGAACCGCTCAATCAACGTTTGCTGGAGACCATGCTCTGGCTTAAGCAACAAAGCCAGGATGATGAGCGCATTGTTCGCTTACGCACCCATCCCGGCATCGGGTTACTAACCTCGCTTTGTCTGGTGCACACGCTCGAGCCAGTCAGCCGCTTTCGTAACCAGCGCAAGGTGGCTGCCTATGCCGGGCTCGACCCCATGGAACGTTCTTCAGGGGAGCGACAGCACTTCCTGGGGATCAGCAAAGCCGGCTCTCGCGTGTTGCGCTACCTGCTGGTGGAAGCCGCTCATACAGCCGTCAAAAAGGATGACGACTTGAAGCGTTTCTATCAGCGCCTGGTTGAGCGTCGCGGCCGCCCTAAAGCCAAAGTGGCCGCAGCCAGGAAACTACTCATCCGCAGTTACATCATGCTGCGTGATGAGATCGATTACGCAGAGTTCCGACGGCGTGCCGTCGCAGCTCGGCTTGCCCGCCAGAGTTCAAGGCCTTAAGTGCCTGTAGCTTGATTGGGCAGCCAGCCTCTTCAGCTCTCGGCGAACTGAAGAGTGCGGTGCAAACCTCATGGAGGATGACCGCATAGATGATTGATCGCGGCTCACCAGCCCAGATCAGTTTGAGAACCGCTAACGGCGGCAACTAAAAAGTATTCAGTCTCATGTCAAAGAGCTATCAGTTAAGCAAAACCAGCAGGGCGCTCTGGCGTCACAGTCGAAGTCTGTTCGCTTCAACTCTTGACTACGACGTACGCTTCATAGATGAACTCTGAACTTGTTGACGCCAACCCAGGCGACAGAAGCAACACGAATTGATAATATGCGCAGCCGTTCCACGTTCTAGTCACATACTTTCCACGAGCCAACGTAAAGGAGTCTACAAGAATGTTCAAGACGTATCGCGCGTCTGCCCTATTGCTCGCTCTCGTTGCTGTGTTCGCTGTTTCGCTTCAAGCGCAACCGCGCGCTAGCGCGATGCCTGCACCTGCGGACGCTGATCCATTTAAGGCACTCCAATATAGACCCATTGGCCCCTTCCGCGGCGGACGCGTAACCGCGGTTGCCGGTGTTCCGTCGCAGCCGCTGGTTTATTACTTCGGCGCGACTGGTGGCGGAGTTTGGAAGACAGTGGACGGTGGGATCAACTGGGAAGCGATCAGCGATGGTTCGGTGTTTGGAACTGGTTCAGTCGGCGCCATTGGTTTGTCTGATTCTGATCCCAACACGATCTACGTCGGCATGGGCGAGTCTCCAATACGCGGCAACGTCTCGCATGGCGATGGGGTTTACAAATCGATTGATGGCGGTAAGACCTGGAAGAAAGTAGGACTTGAGGATACTCGGCAGATAGCACGTATTCGCGTGCACCCGCGCAATCCCGACATCGTCTACGTCGCAGCGCTTGGTCACACATTTGGCCCAAACGATCAACGCGGCGTATTCCGTTCCAAAGATGGAGGCAAGACGTGGGAGCGCATTCTCAGTCGGGGCGACAAGGCAGGCGGATCTGATCTGATATTGGATCCGACGAATGCAAACATTCTCTACGCCGGCTTTTGGGAAGTTTATCGAAGGCCGTGGACGCTCGAGAGCGGTGGGGCAGGAAGTGGCATTTTCAAGTCGACGGATGGCGGAGAGACCTGGACGGATATAACGCGGAATCCGGGGCTGCCGAAAGCGTTGATCGGAAAAGTTGGGATCACTGTTTCGCCGGCGAATCCTGAACGCGTTTGGGCAATTATAGAAGCCGATGATGGCGGCGTGTTTCGCTCGGACAATGGCGGCAAGACATGGACGAGGGTTAACGAGGAGCGGCGGCTGCGACAACGCGCCTGGTACTACACGCGTATTTATGCGGATCCAAAAAGCGCCGACACCGTTTATGTGCTGAACACCGGCTTCTACAAATCAAATGACGGTGGAAAAACCTACACTCCAATCTCCGTGCCACATGGCGACAATCATGATCTGTGGATCGCGCCAGACGATCCGAACCGAATGATTAACAGCAACGATGGCGGAGCGAATGTTTCCTTCAATGGCGGGAAAAGTTGGACCGAGCAGGATCAAGCGACAGCGCAATTTTATCGCGTCACGACAGACAACGATTTCCCATACAACATCTATGGCGCGCAGCAGGACAACTCAACTGTGCGGATCCCGAGCCGCACCACCGAGGCCGGCATCCGCCGGGAAGATTGGTACGACGTCGGGGGTGGAGAGTCAGGTTGGATTGCGCCCTCACCAAAGGATTCGTCCATTGTTTTCGCCGGATCCTATGGCGGCTTGTTAACGCGTTACGACCACCGCACCGGGCAACTGCGCAACGTCTCTCCTTTTCCGAATAATCCAATGGGAGCGGGCGCAGATGTTTTGAAATACCGTTTTCAGTGGAATTTCCCCATTCTGTTTTCGCCTAACGAGCCGAACACGTTGTACGCCGGCGGAAACGTCTTGTTCAGATCGACCAATGAAGGACAAACCTGGGAAGTAATTAGTCCGGACCTAACGCGCAACGATAAATCAAAACAGGGCTCTTCCGGCGGACCGATTACAAAAGACAACACGAGCGTCGAATACTACGGCACCATTTTTACGGCGGCGGAGTCGTCGCTTCAACGAGGATTGATCTGGACTGGTTCCGACGACGGACTGGTTTACGTTACACGCGACGGGGGCAAGAAGTGGGACAACGTGACACCCTCAAAAACGTTGATGCCGGAGTGGATTCAGATAAATTCAATTGAAGCTTCCCCGAACGATCCTGCAACTGCTTACGTTGCAGCCACGATGTATAAGTGGGACGACAACAAACCCTATCTATACAAAACCAGCGACTACGGCAAGACCTGGCGGAAGATCACCAACGGCATTCCCAGCACAACCTTTACGCGCGTGGTGCGCGAGGATCCTAATCAGCGTGGCCTGCTCTACGCCGGAACCGAAACCGGCATCTACGTTTCGTTTGATGACGGCTCTGCGTGGCAGCCGATGCAATTCAACCTTCCCGTCGTCCCCATCACAGATCTTTCTGTGCACAAACGCGAGAGAGATCTCGTGGTTGCAACCCAGGGTCGTTCTTTCTGGGTGCTCGACGATCTGCCGTTGGTCCATCAGTTCATAGGTGCGGGCGGCATGAACGCGGTGAAGCAAACAAAACTGTTCCGTCCGGAGAACGCTTACCGCATGCAGGGCGGCGGCTTTCAATTGCCGGCGACCGCCACTATTGGTAGGAACCCGGCTAATGGCGCAGTGGTCTACTATTCGCTGAAGTCTAAGCCAACCACAGACGTGGTGATGGAATTTCTTGATTCGTCAGGTAAGTCGATTCAGAAGTTTACCGCGCGAGCACCCGTGCCGGCGCAGCCTACAGCAGCCGCCAATGCCACGGGGGCGCCTGGACAACCTTCTCCATCGCCGGCGCCTGGCGCTGCTCAGGTGCAAACGCCGCCAGCAGAACCGCAGGCGCCGTCAGGAGAGGAGTCGGAAACTTTTGGCCCCCCGCGGCAGCCGCGAGTCACTACGGATGTGGGGCTGAATCGCTTTGTGTGGGATATGCGATATCCGGAATCAGTGCGATTCCCAGGGATGATTTTGTGGGCTGGTGAGATGCGCGGTCCACGCGTCACTCCGGGCATGTATCAGGTAAGACTGACTGTTGACGGTCAAACGATGAGCGAGAGTTTCGAAGTCAAACCCGACCCACGTCTAACGGTCACGCCGAGCGACTACGCGAAACAGCTTGAATTTGGATTGAAGATTCGCGACAAGGTGACTGAAACTCACAACGCCATCATCCAGATTCGCGACGTGCGGAAACAGGTGGACGATCTGCTCAAACGCGTGGCCGGACAGCCCGGCTTCAAGGTAATCAACGATGCCGCCACGCCTTTGAAAAAAGACCTGACGAGCGTAGAAGAAAGTCTGTATCAAACGAAGAACCAGAGCAGTCAGGATCCGCTGAACTATCCAATCAGGCTTAACAACAAACTCGCGGCACTCGCTGGAGTAGTGTCGAGTGCGGACGCCCCGCCGACGGACCAATCGTTGGCAGTCTACGATGAGCTGGTAGCGCGGATTGATGCGCAGTTGGCCCGTCTGGCTCAAATCATGAGGACCGATGTGCCGGCATTTAATCAACTTGTCCGCGATCAGAATATTCCGGCGGTGACCGTCAAGCCGCCCGGGCCGTCGAGTGGACCACCACCACGTTGATAATGTTTAGCTGATTTAGAAGAACTCCAGGTACTTGAGCAGCAGGAGAAAAGCGACTGCAACTCCAGCGACCAGCGCGGCTAGCCTCCACGAGAGAATCCATCGGTTACAGCGCGGACATCGAAGGTGAGGCTTAAAAAAGCGCTCCCTGCATCGTGGGCAATGAGGTTTTCTGTATTGGTGTCTAGACACTTCTTCCCCCTGGAAACGACTTCCAGCTTTATAGATTGATGGGAGAGTAGAAGGACTTGAGAGGCAAACTTTAAACTGGAACGCGCCTCATATGCAACCGCGCAGTAATTCCACCTGGCTGGCATTTCCTTTGAAGCGAATACGCCTAAGAGCCAATCACGAAGCAGACTGCCATGGACCGGAGCAATAATCCTCGTTCGCCGGTTCACTTGCTCCTCTATGACGTTCGTTGTATCGTTAGGTATTCCCTCGAAGCGACATTAGAACCTTTCTCCTGTAAATCTCTCCCAACATTAGCTTTTAGCTGAAAGCGGAGGCGAACTATGAAAAAAATCATTCTTGCTTTGGTGCTCACTTTGGCGGGTTTTTCTTTAGCTGCGGCTGACACGATTACTATGCGTGGTGGGACGACCTTGCGAGGAAATGTGCTCGGTTTTATCAACGGCCGTTTTGCTATCCAGTTAACCTCGAACGCAACTCTTCCGGTACGTTCCAACCAGGCCGGCTCGACCATGACGACACGAACCGTCAGCGCAGGCCAGGTGATTTTTCTACGTCCGCGTGATATCGAACGCATCGAGATCGATGGACGTTCACTGGATGAGGCGCGCTATCAAACGCGCACTGTGGATGTGTCACTTGGACCAAACTGGATCGACAGCGGCGTGGATGTCAGGCGAGGTGAACGGATCAGGATTGACGCTACCGGAACAATCTACGTGGCGAGAACCCGTATCACACCCGCTGGTTTGAGTACGACCGATCCGAATGCTCCGCTGCCGCGAGCTGCCGAAGGGGAGCTGATCGCAGTTATCGGTAACGACTTTGACTCACCGATTATCGAAATCGGCGCGGGTCGCGAGTTTACCGCCGACCGGGATGGACGCCTCTATCTGACGATCAACCGAGGTTCGTACAACGATGCTCGCGGAGCTTTCAATGTCCGCATACGGCAAGAGATGAATCTGGCCGGTATGTCGCGTACGGCGGATGATAGAGACGATAACGTCGATCCGTTCGGATTTCCCGACGAATCCGGCAACCCTGCTCCGATTCGCTCGCGCAGGCGCAGCGACTTCCCGAATGACAATCGCTTTCCCGACAATCGCGGCACGGGCCGAATGCTGGAAAGAATTATCGCGGTACAGGCTAACCAATCACGCGGGGCGGAGACCGGGATCGATTTGCGTTCCGGTGATCAGGTCACCCTTACGGCGAGCGGAAGCATCACCGCAGGACAAAGAGTCGGCGTTGTAGGTCCCGACGGCGCACGCGCAGGCGCCAGTTCCATTCTCGGCGTTAGCCGTCGTCCTGTTCCTACAGCAGGCGTGGGCGCGCTCATCGGGTACATACTTCTGCCGAACGGACAGATGACGCAGCCCTTCTTAGTGGGTAGCCAGTCGACCTTCACTGCTCCCGCTGACGGACGGTTTTTCCTGTTGGTTAACGACGATAACTACAACGATAACAGCGGTAGCTTCAGTGTCCGCATTCTTTATCCGGACAACAGGTAGGCAAACCGCACTAGCTTCCAAACCAACCAACATGACGGGCGGCCACACGGCCGCCCGCTTTTCGTTGCACCCGCCTGAATCGGCCATTTTTCAAGAGGTTTTTAATGACGAGCAGGTGAGGGCGTGATAAGATTCCCGCCGTCATGCATGGGGATGTCATCATCATTCGGTTAGTCTTTACTGCCATTCTCGTCGCCGCCGGTTACGTTCTCAGGCCCATCGGAGGCGATCCGTGGATCTCGGCGGGTGTCGGCGCCCTCATCGCAGTCTGCATCATTCTGTTCGAACTACGAATTCGCCGCGCCACTTTAAAGACTCTGATCGGGGCCGCTGTCGGTTCGATCATGGGCATCGTGGGCGCCTTTCTTATCGGGTCACTCATCAGCCGGCAGGAGTCGATGGCAGTAGCGCCGGAAGTGAAAACGTTCCTGACGTTGGCTCTGACGTTCTTCATGGCCTACGTCGGTTTGATGGTCGGAGCTGCGAAGGGAGAGTACCTTGAGCTTTCCGCTTTGGGCGGAATACTGACAGACAAGACTTCGCGCCGAGATCTAAAAATTCTGGATACGTCCGTGATTATCGACGGCCGCATCGCCGACGTGGCCGAGACCGGATTCCTGACCGGCTCATTGATCATTCCGCAGTTTATTCTTCGCGAGCTGCAGCAGGTTGCCGACTCTCCGGATTCATCAAAGCGCCAGCGCGGCCGGCGCGGGCTGGACATGCTCAACCGTCTTCAAAACAACAGTTCACTCGATATCCAGATCGTCGAGACCGATTTTCCGTCGGTACGCGAAGTTGACTTGAAACTTATCGAGCTTGGCAAGCAGCTTGATGCAGTCATCGTCACCAACGATTTCAATCTAAACAAGGTCTCCCAACTCCGCGGTGTCAGCGTGCTCAACATCAACGAGTTGGCCAACGCGCTTAAGCCGGTCGTACTTCCGGGTGAGGCGATGCGCGTGTTCATCCTGAAGGAAGGCAAGGAATACAACCAGGGCGTGGCTTATCTTGATGATGGAACGATGGTAGTCGTGGACAACGCACGCCGCCTGATTGGTAAGAACGCCGACATCGCCGTTACCAGCGTGTTGCAGACAACAGCCGGCAAGATGATTTTTGGCCGGCTTTGGGAAGAGCCTGATAACGGCTCCATCAGTGGCGAGCATCGGATGACCGGCACAGTGCGCCGCCAGACGCGTGACTCCAGAAGCGGGCCGGTGCCAGTTCGCATTACGGATACTGAACCCATAGCGGAGCTGTAAAACGACGGATGACGGGCGACCGATGACCGTGGAAGAGATGCCTCGATTTCTCGGTCAACGGTCGCCCGTCGTCCGTCGATAATTATGAATGTCGCAATCATAGCCGCCGCCGGGCAGGGCACGCGGTTGGCTGGCAAGCGGCCCAAGCAGTTTCTTGAGCTGGCGGGTACCCCCATTCTTTTTCACACACTCAGGGCCTTTGAGCAGTGTGACGTTATCCACGAAATCATAGTAGTTATTCCAGCGCAGGAATCTGCCGGCTTTGTTTCCGCAGCGAGCAAGCACGGCCTGCGCAAGCTCGCGAAGGTCGTGCCGGGCGGAACTACACGGGCGGAGTCTGTACTGAAGGGATTGCAAGCGGTGCGTGAGGCGACCGTAGAGATCGTTGCGGTGCATGACGGAGTGCGGCCGTTCGTAACACCTGATGAAATAGCACGCACGGTCGAGGCTGCAAGGAGGGAAGGCGCAGCCATCCTGGTTTCCAAACCAGTGGATACGATCAAAGAAGTGAAGGACGGGACGGTTGTGAAAACGCTCAGGCGCGACGAGCTGCGCAACGCGCTGACGCCACAATGCTTCGAGTATAAGTTACTGCGCCGCGCTTACGAGCAGGCAGACGTTTCAGACCCTGAATTAACAGACGAGAGCGCGTTGGTCGAACGATTGGGAATGAAGATCGCTATTGTCGAAGGCAGCGCGCGCAATATCAAAATCACTCGAGAAGAAGATCTGGCAATTGGCGAAGCACTGCTGAAACAGATGAATCTTGATGTCTGAAGTACTTTGACTTTGTTCTTTGTACTTTGTTCTTTGAACTTTGTGCTTTGTAGCCTCGTGAAGATAAAAGAAACCCGAATCAGTCAGTTCAAAGAACAAAGCACAAAGCACAAAGTTCAAAGCACAAAGTTCAACGCATTCCACGTAATGTTTAGAATCGGAATCGGCAACGACACACACCGGCTTGTTGAAGGCCGGCCACTGGTTCTGGGTGGCGTCAACATACCTTCCGAGCGCGGCGCTGAAGGTCATTCGGATTCTGACGCCCTGTTGCATGCAATTAGCGACGCGATTTTAGGAGCGCTTTGCGAGGGCGATCTGGGTTTTCATTTCCCCGACAGCGACCCCCAGTGGAAAGATGCGAGCAGCCTGGATCTACTTTCGCGCGTCGCATGGCTGGCGCATGAACGGAAGATGCAGATATCAAACGTTGACGCCACCGTTATGCTCGAGCAGCCGAAGCTGCGAGCGCATGTGACTGCGATGCGTCAGAACATCGCCGAAGTGTTGGGTGTTAACCCTTCCTGCGTCAGCGTGAAAGCAAAGACCGGCGAAGGGCTCGATGCTGTCGGGCAGGGACTTGCTGTTTCAGCCCAGGCGGTAGTGTTGTTAACTACCAATTAGGGGACACGATTGAGACCGCAGGACGTCATTCAAAAGAAACGCGACCGCGAGCCTCTCTCGCAGGAGGAAATCACGTTCTTTATTGACGGCGTGACACGCGGGACAATTGCCGACTACCAAATCAGCGCTCTGTTGATGGCCATCTACCTCAATGGCATGAACGACACCGAACAAGCGATGTTGACCGAAGCGATGCTGCATTCGGGAAACACCCTGGATTTCTCCGCGATTGCAAAACCAAAAGCAGACAAACACTCAACGGGAGGCGTGGGTGATAAGACTTCTCTGTTGATTGCGCCGATGGTGGCGGCCTGCGGTGTTTGTGTGCCGATGATTTCGGGCCGTGGATTGGGCCACACCGGCGGAACTCTCGACAAGCTGGAATCCATTCCAGGTTACCGCGTGGATCTCGGCGCTTCAGAATTTGAGAAGATCCTTACCGAAGTCGGTTATGCGATGTCAGGACAAACTGCGGAATTAGCCCCCGCCGACAAGAAGATGTACGCCCTGCGCGACGCCACGGCTACAGTGGAAGCGATTCCTCTGATCGTGGCATCAATCATTTCCAAGAAGGGCGCTGCCGGACTCGACGCTATGGTCATCGACGTCAAAGTCGGGTCAGGGGCGTTCATGCGGGAGGAGACGCGCGCCGAAGCACTCGCGCATGCGCTAGTCCGAACAGGAAACTCCTGCGGCATCCGAACGCGCGCGTTGATTACCGATATGAATCAGCCGCTAGGTCGAGCTGTGGGCAACTCGTTGGAAGTAAAGGAATGCATTGAGCTGTTGCGCGGCGAAGTGGATAAAGGCGCGCAGCCGGTCCTTGATCTCTCGATTGAGTTGTCGGCCCACATGCTGGTGTTGTCTCACATTGATGATTCGCTGGACGATGCCCGCGCTCGGTTGCAAGAAGCTATCACTTCAGGAGCTGCCCTCGAGTGCTTTCGCCGTAACGTAAAAGCACAAGGTGGAGAGCCGCGCGTCTGCGACGACCCAGCGAGATTTCTGCCTTTGGTGACGGAATCGTTTAAGGTAGAATCCCCACGTTCCGGTTACGTTACTAAAGTAAAAACGACAGAAATTGGCCACGCGATTGCTGCTATCGGTGGCGGGCGTGTGCGCATCGACGACACGATTGATCCGACGGTTGGTTTAATCGCTGAAGTGAAGATTGGAGATCGTGTGGAGCGGACTGGGCTGCTTGGAACCATCTACTGCCAAGACCGATCCAAAGCCGAGGAAGCAGCACGACGAATTCAGGCAGCGTACGAAGTGGGCGACCAACCTCCAACTGAAATACCGCAACTCATGAGAGAGGTAATAAACGAATGAAGTACGCATTATTTTCCATGCTGCTCGCTCTCTGTTTGTTGGCGGTGATCAGCTCAGGTTGCAATCGTCAGAGTTATGGAGCCGACGACAAATCAAAGATTCGGGTTGGCATAGTGTTCGACATTGGCGGCAAGGATGATCGCTCATTCAACGCCGCCGCCTGGGCCGGAGCGAAATGCGCGGAAACAGGCACATGGCCCGATGGATCAAGTTGCGGAAAACCTGCGCTGCCGATCGTGCTGCGTGACATCGAGCCCGGCAATCCGACTTCGATCGAACCGGCGATGCGTGCTTTTGCCGAGCGCGGTTACGATCTAATTATCGGAATCGGGTTTGCGCAGACTCCAATCATCGAACTCGTTGCTAAAGACTATCCAAACATTCGTTTCGCCATAGTCGACGGCGTTAGCGATCTTCCGAATGTCGCGTCGTTAGTGTTCAAAGAGCACGAGGGTTCCTACCTGGTGGGGATGTTGGCTGCGCGCACATCAAAGACCGGCACAATCGGGTTCCTTGGCGGAATGGACATCGGTTTGATTCATCGCTTTAAAGAGGGTTACGAAGAAGGCGCGCGCTCAGTTAATCCCAACATTCGCGTGATACCGAATTACGTCGGCGTTACGGACGCCGCATGGAACAATCCGGGCAAAGGTAAGGAAATCGCGTTGGCCCAAATCAGCAAGGGCGCTGATGTAATCTTTACTGCTGCCGGCAACTCGGGTTTGGGGGCATTCGATGCGGTCGAGCAAGCGGGCAGGAAAGACGGGCGTGCAACTCACTATGTGATTGGTGTCGATTCCAACCAGAACATGGTCAAGCCGGGCTTCGTGCTGACGAGTATGGTGAAGCGCGTGGATAATGCTGTCTATTCCATTATCGAGGATGTTGTGAACGGCCAGTTCAAAGCCGGCTTTCACGTTTATGGATTGGACAAGGACGGCGTTGGCTATTCGATGGATGAAAACAATAAGGATCTGGTAACGCCAGAAATGATTCAGCAAGCGGAAGAAGCGAAGAAGAAGATCATCAACGGCGAAATCAAGGTCACCGACGCAATGACGAAATAGAAAAGAGCTTTGAACTTTGTTCTTTGTACTTTGTCCTTAGCTCTTTGACCGCTGTAAAGTTCACCCTCCGCTAGAGGAGGCCTCCAAATGGAAAGGACGAATTTTGAGAGGTTGAGGGTATATAAACTTGCCGAGAACCTATCGGATAGAATTTGGGACGTGGTCCTAAAGTGGGAATACCTTGCTAAAGACACCGTCGGCAAGCAAATGATCAGAGCGGCTGACAGCATCGGTGCGAACATCGCTGAGGGTACTGGCAGGGGTTCTCTCGATGACAATAGGAGATACATCCGCATGGCTCGGGGATCGCTATATGAGACGCAACATTGGCTACGAAGATCCTATAAAAGATCACTGCTCAACAAACAGCAGGTTAACTCGTTGCAGCCGATTATTGCCGAGTTGTCTCCTACATTGAACGCATACTTCCGGTCAGTTAATCAGGCCGCCTTGGATCAGCGAAAGCAAAGCACAAAGAACAAAGCACAAAGATCAATCGGTTAGCAGACATGTTGGAATTGCGAAACATTACCAAGCGCTTCGGAGATGTTCTGGCAAACGACCATGTAAACATTGTCGTTAAGCCTGGGACTATTCATGCCATCGTCGGTGAAAACGGAGCGGGCAAGTCGACCGCAATGCGCATCGCTTATGGCTTTTACAAAGCCGACGAAGGTGAAATCCTGGTTGACGGACAAGTCCGCCAGATCGAATCTCCGCATGACGCGATTGCTTTGGGCATCGGCATGGTGCACCAGCACTTCATGCTGGTAGACACGATGACCGTAGCTGAGAATATTGTGTTGGGCGCAGAACCAGGCAGCGCAATCACGCTGGATTTCGCGAAGGCTAGTCTGGACATTCGCAAACTTTCTGAAGAGTTCAAGCTGGCTGTTAACCCCAACGCGGTGATTGAACATCTTTCCGTGGGCCAGCAACAGCGCGTCGAACTTCTTAAGGCGCTTTACCGTCACGCCCGCCTGCTCATTCTCGATGAACCGACCGCAGTCTTAGCTCCACAGGAAGTTGAAGAGTTCTTTTCCATTTTGCGGCGGATGCGGGAGCAGGGGAAAACCGTAGTCATAATCACCCACAAGTTAGCGGAAGTGCTGGCTATTTCGGACGAAGTCACAGTGATGCGTGATGGTCGCGTGGTAGGAAGTTTGCAGACGAAGGATACCAATGCGGCTGAGCTCGCCCGCCTGATGGTTGGCCGTGAAGTGCTTTTGCGCGTCGAAAAGCCTCCAGCGAAGATTGGCAGTGCGAAGCTGACTGTTCAGAACCTCTCAATCGCAAAGAAGGAAGGCAAGGCGGTTGACAGCGTTTCGTTTGAAGTTCGCCAGGGAGAAATTCTCGGCATTGCCGGCGTCGAAGGCAACGGGCAAACGGAATTAATCGAAGCGCTCGCGGGACTAATCAATCCGTCACAGCTTACGGGTGACATTCGTTTCGAGGATCGCAATATAACGAAGGAAGGTGCACGGCTGCGACGCGAATTGGGCATCGCACATATTCCCGAAGACCGGCACCGGCGCGGTTTGTTGCTCGAATTCGACCTTGCTGAGAATTCCATCCTCGGTGTTCATTACCGCCCGCCTATTGTTTCGTACGCCGGTGTGTTTCTGGACAATGAAGCCATTCGAAGACGCGCAAACGAGATCATCCAGGGCTTCGACGTGCGGCCGGCAAACCCCGATCTTCCGGCGCGCGCACTATCCGGTGGCAACCAGCAGAAGTTGATAATCGGCCGAGAGGTCAAGATTGATCCGAAAGTGTTGCTGGTTTCGCAGCCGACGCGCGGAGTAGATATCGGCGCAATTGAATTCATCCATCGCAAGTTGGTTGCGATGCGTGACGCAGGCTGCGCGGTGCTGCTTGTCTCAGCAGAACTTGAAGAGGTTACGTCACTGTCAGACCGCCTGCTCGTAATTCACAATGGACGCATTGTGGGCGAACTAGATCCAAAAGTTGCGACGATCGAAGAAATTGGACTGCTGATGACGCGAGGACACTGAGAACATTTTCGATTGCCGATTTTTAATTGCCGATTGATCTGAAGACAGACTGCCGATTCGATCTGAGATCTGAGATCTCAGATTTGAGATTTAAGATCTGAAATCCATGAAACTTCTACGCGAGCTTTTGTTTCCCCTGGTCGCCGTCGTCGCCGCTTTTATCGTCGCCGGAATACTGATCCTCATAATCGGCGATAATCCGCTGGAGGCTTACGCACTGCTTTTCGGCAGCGCACTGTCCTGGCCCGTCGGTATCGGTTACACACTCTTCTACGCCACCCCACTCATCTTCACGGGACTCGCGGTCGCGCTGGCATTTCGGTGCGGCTTACTTAACATCGGAGCGGAGGGGCAGTTATATGTCGCGGCATTCGCGGCCGCCTGGGTAGGAATAGAGTTTGGCGGCGTCTTTATCAAGTCGCCCGGCGGTGACGTCGTAAATTCCCCGATGGCGAACCTGCCTGCACTTTTACTTCTCCCGCTTTGCTTCGTGGCTGCCGTCGGCGCCGGCGCGATTTGGGGAGCTATCCCAGGAATCTTGAAGGCCCGTTTCGGATCGCACGAAGTCATCAACACTATAATGTTGAACTTCATTGCGATTGCGCTGTGCAGCTATTTCACGCAGTACCACTACAAAGTTCCCGGCGATCCAATCATGCAAACAGCAGCGATAAGCAATAGCGCTCATATCGCAAGATTGGGCAAGTTTGTTCCGGGCTTGCCGGAATTCATTCCGCTTAACGTGGCCTTTATTGTCGCGTTGATCTGCTGTGGACTCGTTTATGTTTTTTTATGGCGGACGAAGTGGGGCTACGAACTGCGTTCGACGGGAACCAATCCGAGCGCAGCCGAATATGGCGGCATCTCGGTCCGCAAGCAGATCATCGTGGCGATGACGATTTCGGGGGCGCTTGCCGGGCTGGTCGGCATCAATGAAGTGCTTGGTTATCGTTACCGTTATTACGATGGGTTTTCTGACAACTACGGTTTCACTGGTATCGCTGTAGCGCTACTCGGCCGCAATCATCCGGTCGGCGTGATCTTGTCAGCACTGTTATTCGCGATTCTTCAACGCGGCGGTATTCCAGTTGACGCTTTCACTGAACACGTCACTAAGGACATCGTGCAGGTGTTACAGGGAACCATTATTTTGTTCGTAGCCGCGGAAGCTTTCTTCCGCGGTCCGTTTGCAAAGTACGGATTACTAAAGCGGTCAAAGGTGTGAAGCCATGACAGAAATCTTCACAATTTCATTAATCTGGTCGACCATCCGTTTATCCACACCGCTGGTTCTGGCGGCGCTGGGCGGTATGTTTTCTGAACGCTCCGGCGTGATCAATATTGCCCTGGAAGGAATGATGCTGGCGGGCGCCTTCACTGCGGCAGCGGTGACATACGCTGTCGGAAATCCTTTCGTGGGACTCCTGGCCGGCATGGGGGCGGGGTTGGTTATCGCTGCGATTCACGCGGTCGCGTGTATTCGATATCAAGCTGATCAGGTCGTCACTGGAACCGCCATCAACATCCTGATGATTGGTATTCCCGGTTTCCTAAGCGGCGCATTTTTTCTTTCCTCCGGATCAACGCCACAGATTCCAAAGGAAAACCTGATACCAGACACGCCAATCTGGATAGCGGCTGCATTAGTTCCGATTGCCTGGTACGTTCTGTACAAAACTCCGTTCGGTCTCCGTTTGCGTTCAGTTGGCGAGAACCCCGAAGCCGCTGACGCTGCCGGAGTCCGCGTCGCAAACATGAGATACGCAGGTGTGTTGTTGTCCGGCGTGCTCGCTGGGTTGGGCGGGGCGTATCTTTCAATAGGACAATCGTCGTTGTTCACCCGAAACATGACTTCCGGCCGCGGATTCATTGCCTTGGCGGCTTTGATTTTCGGCAAGTGGCGACCGGTGCAAACAACCCTGGCGTGCCTGTTGTTTGGTTTAACCGAAGCAATAACAATTCAAATGCAGGGCGTGGTGAAACTCCCGTCCGGCGAAGATATTCCGATCCAGTTCATTCAAATGGTTCCCTACGTTCTAACCATTGTTGTGTTGGCCGGGTTCATCGGATCGTCGCGGCCGCCACGCGCCCTGGGCATTCCATATCAAAAGGAGAGGTGAGGCGGAGCGCGACGCATTGCTTGCGTCTCAGCGAAACGTGTCAGAAGGAATGGCCAAGATGGATCTCTATTCGCGCGCGGAACACGCAGCGCGTACGATTCGCGCGCGGATAAAACAGCAACCGCGGGTCGCGATAGTTCTGGGAAGCGGGCTTGGCGGCTTTGCGGAAGAGTTTGAACAGTCGGTTACGATTCCGTATCAGGAAATTCCAGGTTTCGTTACATCAACGGCGCAAGGTCATGCGGGCAGTCTGGTCGTTGGTGCGGTTGAACAAGTGCCAGTTTTAGCCATGCAGGGCAGGGTGCACTACTACGAAGGCTATTCTCTGGAAGAGGTGACTTTTCCAGTGAGGACTTTTAAGTTGCTTGGTATTGACACGTTGATACTGACGAATGCAGCGGGCGGAGTTGATGTTCAACTAAGCCAGGGCGCATTGATGGTTATCAGCGATCATTTGAATTTGATGGGCGTTAATCCGCTGCGAGGGCCAAACGATGAACGGTTCGGACCGCGTTTTCCTGACATGTCGGAAGTTTATTCGCGCGAATTACAGGAGCTGGTCGTTGAAGAGGCAAAAGAGATTGGTGTAACTGTGCGTCGAGGTATTTACGCTGCGCTTGCCGGTCCAAGTTACGAAACGCCGGCTGAAATTCACATGTTGCGTTCTTTTGGAGCGGACGCCGTTGGCATGAGCACTGTTCCCGAGGCTATAGTTGGACGGCACATGGGGATGAAGCTGCTGGGTATCTCCTGCATCACGAACATGGCCGCCGGCATAAACGAGCAGCCGATTAATCATCAAGAGGTGATGGAAACCGGTGAGCGAGTGCGCACGACGTTTACACAATTGCTGCGCCGGGTGATCAAGAATTTGCCCGGGGACGTTTAGTCCTTAAAGAAGCTTAGACGACGCCCTTGTGCGTCGCGTTGTTACTGTTTAGATGCCGGACTTGCCCGGCTTGGAATCATAATTGGATCAATAGTGAGTTTAATAATCGGAATTTCGGGCGGCACGGGATCGGGTAAAACAACCGTAGCAAATCGCATCCTCGAAACGGTTCGGGCCAGCGAAGTTGTTTTTATTCAGCAGGACTCCTATTACCGCAATCTGAAAGATCTTCCACTCGACTACCGCCAGGTCGCCAACTTCGATCATCCAGACGCTCTCGATAACGATCTACTCGTTAACCACGTGCGAAAGCTGAAGTCAGGTGAATCCGTCGATCTGCCGATTTATGACTTCCGTACGCATACTCGTTCGAATGAAACACGGTCGGTTGAACCGAAACCAATTGTCATTGTGGAAGGCATACTGATCTTTGCCGAGCCGCGCCTGCTGGAACAGTTGGATATCAAGGTCTTTGTTGATACACCCGACGACATTCGCTTCATTCGCCGCTTGCGTCGGGATATAGACGAAAGGGGCCGCACTCTCGAATCAGTTATTGAGCAGTATGTAGCCACGGTGCGGCCAATGCACATGCAGTTTGTTGAACCTTCGAAGCGTTACGCTGACGTTATTATTCCCGAGGGTGGTCATAATGTAGTGAGCATTGATTTGCTCAGTGGAAAGATTCGTGAGAGGTTGGCGAGTGCCCTAACCTCAGTTGGAGGAAACTCTTGAGTGAAGATGGTTTTCAGAAACTAATCGAAACGGCTAAGACCGCGCGACTGCAGTCTGTGGCGCCGTTTTCAAACTTCCTTGTCGGCGCGGCTGTGAAGACCCAGGCCGGCAAAGTTTACACCGGCTGTAACGTCGAGAGCGCGAGTTATGGCTTAACTGTTTGTGCCGAGCGCGTTGCCATTTGGAAAGCTTTGTCGGAGGGCGAGCGGGAGTTTACCGAACTCGCGATTGTTGCGGACACCGAGTCTCTAACGCCGCCGTGTGGGACCTGTCGACAAATCATTCACGAGTTTTGCAAGAACGCGACCATCGTGCTCTCAAATCTGCGGGGTGAAACGCAAACGTGTTCCATCAAAGAACTTTTGCCGCGAGCGTTTGACGCGCGGTTCCTGAGCGGAGCGAAGAAAGAATCTGCATAGACGCGGGGCGCCTTAATAAAGTTATGCCGAACAGAATACTGACGATCGTAATCGCGATCATTGTCCTTGCCGCGACGGCTTTCCCCGCAGCGGCGCAAAGGAGGGGAACGCGTATGCAAACTGTGGATCTCCTCGTATTAAACGGCACCGTGGTTACCATGGACCAGAAACGCCGCGTCATCGAGGATGCGGGCATTGCCATTTCGCGCGGCCGGATCGTGGCTGTCGGTTCTCGCAAGAACATCGTTTCGCGTTTTCAGTCGGCCCAGACCATAGACGCGCGCGACAAGATTATTATTCCCGGCCTCATCAACGGCCACACTCACGTTCCGATGGTCATGTTCAGGGGTTTGGCTGATGACCTCGACCTGCAGGAATGGCTGACGAAGTACATCTTTCCGGCAGAGGCGAAAAACGTTTCAGAGGAGTTTGTGCGGGCCGGAACCCGACTCGGCCTGGCCGAAATGATTCGGGGCGGCACCACAACCTACTGCGACATGTACTACTTCGAAGATGCCATCGCCGATGAAACGGCCAAGGCGGGCGTCAGAGGAGTTTTGGGCGAGACTGTGATTGATTTCCCGGTTGCGGATAACAAAACCTACGAGGAGGCGATGGCGTACGTTGAACGGTTCGTACAAAAATGGAAAGGACACGAACTGATCACGCCGGCCATCGCACCTCACGCGCCTTACACTGTTTCGGAAGAACACCTGAGGATAGCGAAGGCCTTCTCCGACCGGACCGGCGCGCCGATTGTGACGCATATCTCTGAGACCAAGAGAGAAGTGGATGACAGTATCAAAGCCAAGGGCGCGCCCCCGATCGAGTTTCTGGACCGGATCGGGTTTCTCAACGATCGAGTGATCGCCGCGCACGTTATCTGGCCAAACGACAATGAGATTGGAATTCTGAAACGGCGCGGGGTGGGTGTCGTTCACAATCCGCAGTCAAATATGAAACTGGCCGCGGGCGTTGCTCCAGCTCCCAAGATGATGTCTGAAGGTTTGAGGGTCGGCCTCGGCACAGATGGCGCTGCTTCGAATAACGATTTGAGCATGTGGGAAGAGATGGACACAGTGGCGAAACTGCACAAAGTGTTTTCAGGAGACCCGAAGGTTATTTCGGCACAAGAGGCCTTCGAGCTCGCAACCATCCGCGGCGCCCAGGCTTTGCATATGGAGAAGGACATCGGCTCGATAGAAACGGGCAAGCGAGCTGATTTAGTTCTGGTTGAGACGGATTCGCTGAATCAGGTACCGCTCTATAACATCTATTCGCAACTCGTATACGCGACCAAGGCTTCTGACGTCCAAACCGTGATCATCAATGGCCGGATCGTGATGCGCGCCCGCCGCTTATTGACCCTCGATGAGACAGCGATCAAGCGAGGCGCACGCGTCTTTCGCGAGCGTGTAATAAAAAGCCTTGGGAGCCCCGCGGGACAATCGAAATAGAACAATCCTCGGCTTGCCTCGATGGAGTCTCGCAAGTAATATTAGGGCGTCAAAAATTCGTTAACTGGTAAGCGGGCTTAGGCTCGCTTTCTGCATTTATTTGGGGGCCTTATTCTAGTGAAGTTGTTAAGATCGACACGAGTACCACGCTACATCACCACCATTCTAGCAATCACCTTTAGTATCTTCTTCAGTGCTGGAATAAAAGCACAGTCACCATCTCCGTCAAACGACTCAGCCGCAGATGCGCCGTCCCGGATTGAGCGCGCGCGAGCACTGATTGCTGCCCACCATCTCGAGACCGCCGCCAGTGAGCTGGAGTCAGTGAGAGGCGGGACGCAGGACCAGGTCCTTCGCAACGTTACCTCGGTGATGTTGATGAGCATCTATCTGGAAGCCGGAAACTACGCTCGGGCCGAAGCGTTGCTGGAAGAAAGTTTTCGAGCGCGCGCGCCCCAGAGCGCGGACTCACTAAGAACCTACTTCGCTCTTACTGGGCAGGCGGTGAACGGCGCACGCGCGCATATAGCGCGGTACCGAAGTTTTGGTATTAGTACAACGGATTCAAACTTACCTGCTGAAGCCATTAACGACCTGGATCGATTGCGTTCATTCCTTGAGCGGGTGATTGCTCAGGCGAAGGAAATTTCCGCCGAGCACCGGGCTTACGATTCTTTGTCGTTGTTGGAAGACGTGCTCGGTATCAGATTAGCCTTGGCACGAGACATGGAAGACCAGGTCAAGTGGCAGAGTCAGTACGCAGGTGCGCGTGAGCTGCTTGCTTCTCAAACGCAGATTGCTTCACTCCGGGACATCTCGGCCTTGCCGCCCTCGAAGACCTCAATCAAGAACTCTTCACCTTCGCCATATTCAACTCGACGAGAAAAAACGGAAGCCGTCCCGGAAAAGCAACAGTCTTCGGAGTCAATCAATAACGATGCCGGCGACCACACGAGTCAATCAACTAAGGGGCCCATCAGTGACACTATTGCTACCGAGGCAAGTTCAGCTGCTAACGAGCCGGCAATCACCGAAGCAGGCTCTTTGAACTCGAAAGCCACTAAGAAAGTCATTCCAGTTTATCCAACACTGGCCAAGCTAAACCGCACTACTGGCCTGGTGAGGGTGCACGTCGTTGTCGATGAAAACGGCAAGGTGGTGGAAGTTTCGCGCACCGAAGGGCCGATTCTGCTTCGACGTGTGTCTGAAGACGCGGCCCGGCAGTGGTTCTTTGAGGCCCCCTCCAGCGGCCGGTTGAGCGGCTACATCGACTTCACGTTTACGCTCTAACCTACCCGTCTCGTCTCTCAAATTTTCATCTATCTTCCTCCAAATCATCAACTTACCCAATGTTGACTTAAAAGTCAGCATTAGTTAAACTGCTCCTGCACGGTGAATCAAACCAATGAAGATATCAGCACAGGAAGAATACGGATTGCGCTGCCTGCTGCAGTTGGCGCGGGCGTCGAAGCAGGACGAATCGCTGACGCTGGCGCAGATTGCCCGCCTCGAGGGCATCTCCGTCGCCAACGCCGGCAAGCTGATGTGGATTTTGAACAAGGCAGGACTGGTGCAATCGCAACGCGGGACGAAGGGTGGCTATCGTCTTGCCCGGCCGGCGGCTGAGATTCACCTCAATGAAGTCATCAGCGTGCTCGACGATGAGAGCGTGGAAACGCACTGCAAAAGTTATGCAGGCGTACTCGAGTCGTGCGTGCATACGGGTGACTGCGGAATCAGACCGGTGATCGTCGAGCTGCATCAGATTGTTGACAATGCTCTGTCGGAAATCACGTTGTCTCAACTGCTCGGCACGGAAGCAAACGTCGACGCGCTGCTTCATCAGATTCAGAGCACCAAACAAAGATTCGATGTGCAGGCTTGAAGATATTAGATTCAAAGGTGGAAGGTTTGATCGGTTAACAGATGAGCAC
>JALZOO010000325.1 GCA_030913905.1 Acidobacteriota bacterium | reverse complement strand
CCATGCGCCACATGCACAACATGGCCAAGGTGATGCTCGCGACGGGTCTGATTGTAGGCTACGGTTACGTGATGGAAGCATTCTTTGGCTGGTATAGCGGCAATCGCTACGAGCGTTTCATGATTTGGAACCGCATGCATGGTCCGTATTCGGGTTACTACTGGGCTCTCATTATTTGCAACATCGTCACACCGCAGTTTCTTTGGATTAAGAAGATGCGCTCGAATCTTCTGGTGCTGTGGTTGATTTCATTAGTGGTGAGTATTGGCATGTGGCTCGAGCGATTCGTGATCGTGGTAACGAGTTTGCACCGCGACTTCATGCCATCGTCGTGGGGCATGTATCAGCCCTCAATGTGGGACTGGACAATGTTCATCGGCACAATCGGTTTCTTCTTTACGCTCTTGTTTCTGTTTATTCGCTTCCTGCCGATGATTTCGATTTTTGAGATGCGCACGATTCTGCCGGAAGCGGAAGTTGAGGAGTAACGCAAACTTTAGTTTGCGTATGTTGGGTGATATTCGAGAAGCAGAAGTTGAGGGACGTTGTAACGCAAACTTTAGTTTGCATTTGTTGAGGGATATTCGAGGTTACGCAAACTGAAGTTTGCGTTACATAAATCAAGAGTACGCAAGCTGAAGTTTGCGTTACGTAAAACAAATGGCTGACGACCGGACAATTGACCAACCCGATGAGCGACACGTCTCGGTGTCTCCCCGTCACCGTGTCTCGCCGCCGCTCTACGGCATCATGGGCGCGTTTGATAACCCGAGCGATTTAGTTGCCGCTGCGCGCGCGACATATGCGGCTGGTTACCGGCGAATAAATGGCTACTCGCCGTATCCGATCGAAGAACTGTCTGAAGCCATTGGATTCACGCGGACCAGCCTGCCTTTGATTGTTTTAATCGGCGGCATTCTCGGCGGAATCGGCGGGTTTTTCATGCAGTACTGGATGGGAGTTATCGACTATCCGTTGAACGTGGGTGGCAAACCCTATAACAGTTGGCCGGCGTTCATTCCAATTACTTTTGAGACGACAGTTTTGTGCGCCGCCTTCGCCGCGGTGCTGGGAATGCTGGCACTGAATAAACTGCCGCAGCCTTACCATCCGGTATTCAACGCGCCAAATTTTGCGCTGGCCACGCGGGATCGTTTCTTCCTCGTGATTGAGGCAAACGATCCACTATTCAGGCATGACGAAGCGACGCAGTTTTTGACGTCGGTAGGAGCGAAAGACGTTAGTGATGTGGAAGTCTGAGCGGCACACAGCAAACAGCAAACAGCAAACGGCAGGGATCCTGCTGTTTGCTGCCTGCTGTCTGCTGTTTACTGCTTCGTGCCGCAGCGACATGCAGGACCAGCCAAAGATGAAACCGTACAGGGGAACCACTTTTTTCAAAGACGGACTGTCGTCGCGGCAACCGATTCCCGGAACAGTCGCTCGTGGTCTTTTGAATGCCGACTCGGAATATTTCACCGGAAAGAAAGCTGGCCGGTCCGCCCCATCCGCTTCCCAACCGACGGCAGGACCGCAGCCTTCCGGAACGAATGTCGTTGGCGGTACGCCCCAGGGGGCGGCGGCTTACCCGGATGACGTGGAAGCGTTTCCACTTCCGGTCACTCAGAATTTGGTAGTTCGTGGAAAGGAACGTTACGAGATTTTTTGTTCAGCGTGTCATGGTTTGACCGGAAATGGCGACGGCATGATTGTCCGGCGCGGATTTCGACGCGCTGCTTCGTTCAATGACGATCGCCTGCGGCAGGCGCCGGTAGGGCACTTCTTTGATGCCATCAGCAACGGCTGGGGCGCGATGCCAAGTTATGCGCATCAAGTTCCGGTAAAGGATCGCTGGGCCATCATCGCGTATATCCGCGCTTTGCAATTAAGCCAGGAAAAACAGAATCTCACTACGACAGGCTCGCCAACGCTTACGCCAACGCCGACTCCAGTGCAGCAAAACGGAGGACATCAATAATGAGTACCTCTTACGCAGCACCCGCAGGAGTCAGACGCTTACAGCAACGCGCCTTTGCGATTGGCGCGCTCTTCATCGCCCTTCTGATTGTAGGTTTCCTCCTGGACCGCGCACAGTTTTTCCATTCCTATATATTTGCGTTTTCCTTCTGGACGGGAATCTCTGTTGGCGCGCTTTCACTCCTGATGTTGCAACACTTGACGGGCGGCGGATGGGGTCTCGTGATTAGACGCATCCTGGAAGCTGCCACCCAAACGCTTCCATTGATGCTGGTTCTTTTCCTGCCCATCGTTTTGGGCGCTCACTGGATCTACAGTTGGACGCATGCTGAAGAACTCGCAAAACCGGCAGTGGCGTCGAAGGCGAGTTATCTGAGTTTGCCGTTCTTTACTGTTCGGTCGGTGGTATATTTCGCCATCTGGATTTTGCTGGCGTTCTTTCTCAACCGTTGGTCGCAGCTACAGGACAGAACCGCCGACCGCGAATATACGAAACGCATGCGAGTGCTTAGTGGGCCAGGCATGGTACTGCTGGTTTTCACTATCACCTTCGCGTCCATCGATTGGTTTATGTCGCTCGAGCCGGAATGGTTTTCGACCATCTACGGTTTCATCTTCGTCGCCGGCTGGGCCTTGAGCGCGCTGGCTTTTGTTATCGCGGTGTTGGCGGCGCTTACCAAACATGAGCCGCTAAACAGCGTAGTGGCGCAGATGCATTTCCATGATCTGGGAAAACTTCTACTGGCGTTGGTAATGCTCTGGAGCTACTTCGCGTTCTCGCAGTTTCTGATCATCTGGTCGGCCAACCTGCCGGAGGAAATTCACTGGTACCTGCCACGGATCCAGGGCGCGTGGGGCGCAATCGCCCTGATCGTTATCGTGCTTCACTTTGCATTTCCTTTTCTGTTTCTGCTCTCGCGGTCTATGAAACGAGACGCGGGCAAACTCGTGATTATCGCAGGGCTAATTTTACTGATGCGTCTGATAGATCTGTTTTGGACCATCACGCCAAGTTTTACGCACGAACACTTTCACGTTAGTTGGATGGACATCGTTGCTCCCATCGGAATGGGCGGTTTGTGGTTGGCAGTGTTTGCGCGCGCTTTAAGTAGACGTCCACTGATTCCAATTAACGATCCGCAGTATGAAACAGTATTGGAGCAAAAGAGCGCACACGCAGGTCACTGAGTTGAACTATGGCTGGTAAGCAACACAACGGGAATGGGCACGGACACGTTACGGAAACCCCGGACGTTTCCCACATCAAGAACATCGATGTGACGCACGAGACGAGTGACGTTAGCGTCAGCGCACTGCTGAAGTTTGTAGCGGCACTAACTGTGATGACTGCCGTCGTGGCTGTTTTGATGTGGGGACTTTTCAGGTTTTTCGAATCGCAGGCAGAGAAAGAGTCAAAACCGGGACCGATGGCTATGACGAAAGAGGAGCGGCTGCCGCCGGAACCACGACTCCAGTCAGCGCCCGGGTTCGGTGTGAAGCTTGAAAATGGCAAATGGGTGACGCTGGAAAAGCGCGAGCCACAGGCTGAATACCGCGTCTTGCGCGAACAGTGGGAAAGGCAACTGAATTGTAAGCACGACGAAGTGACGGCCGAGCCAGGACACAACACAGAGCCAAGACAGGAAGGCGCGCCAAAACGGGACCGCCCCTGTTTTCCTATTGACCAGGCAATGAGACAGGTGGTCGAACGGGGACTACCGACGCGGGCAGAAGAAAACGGGATTGTCCGTGGAGTCGATGTTGGTCTGCCAACCGCAGCAAGTTCGGGACGTGTCCCGTGAGGAGCAGGAGGCAGGGGCAGGTAGGCAGGAGGCAGGGGCAGGAAGCAGGGGCAGGAAGCAGGGGCAGGACGAAGGAAAACCAGGCACTGGGCAGAAAGCAGATGAGAAACGAAATTCAAACCTTCGCACGGACGTTGCGGCTATCTATTCGTTGCCGACTGCTTTCTGCCTACTGCCTACTGCCTACTGGTCTTCTCCTGCTGTTCACTGCTCACTGCTCACTGCTCACTGCTCACGCGCAAGTGCCGCAGGGTAACTCGCCGCTCTATAGCTC
>JALZOO010000309.1 GCA_030913905.1 Acidobacteriota bacterium | reverse complement strand
GCTGAAGAGCGCCCGGGTAAGCGCAAGTAAACACTTTAGTCCACCCGTTGCCGGATCGTTCAAGGATGCCGGTACTACGGTGGCCGCAATTCACGACGGGCTGTACGCCTCCAAGATTTGTTCGTATGCGCAGGGAATGAATTTGATAAAAGCCGGTTCGGACGAGTTTGGCTGGAGCATAAACCTTAGCGAAGTGGCGCGGATATGGCAGGCCGGCTGCATTATTCGCGCGAAGTTCCTCGGCAGAATTAAAGAAGCGTACCTGCGCGACCCGGCTCTCAGTAACCTGCTTTTGGACGACGCCTTCAAAGCGCGCATAAACGAGACTCAGCCTTCATGGAGACTCGTGGTGGCGTCAGCAATCCAACAAGGCCTGCCAGTGTTGGCGATGTCTGCGAGCCTCGGATATTTCGATCTCTACCGGTCCGCTAAGCTGCCGTTGAATCTAACCCAGGCCCAGCGCGACTTTTTTGGCTCGCATACCTATGAACTCGCAGATAAACCAGACGCGGGCTTTGTTCATACTGAGTGGGAAGAGTTATTGGAGCGACAACGAGGCAGGAAGCAGTAGGCAGGAGCAGGGGCAGTAGCCAGGAATAACGAGCAGGCAATCTCGCCGGTTCTTCATGAACAATCTAGAAAATGTCATAGTTCTTGATTCACCCGAAGATGTGGCCAGGGCTGGGGCGGAACGATTCGTAAGTCATGCCCAAACAGCTATCGACGATCACGACGTGTTCTCTGTTGCGCTCGCCGGCGGGAACACGCCGAGGCGAATGTATCAACTACTTGCCAGCGACAGCTTCAGAAACGAAATCCATTGGAACAACGTGCACCTTTTTTTCGGCGACGAACGTTGCGTTCCGCCCAATGATCCTGACAGCAATTATCGCCTCGCACGTGAAGCGCTAATTTCGCGCGTGCAGATTCCTGTACGGAATGTTCACCCCATAAACGGAGAAGGTGATCCAATCGAGAATGCCAAGCTTTATGAAGACGAGCTGAGGTCGTTCTTTGCAGGGCGTCAATGGCCGCAGTTCGATTTAGTTTTGCTTGGCCTGGGAACGGATGGTCATAGCGCTTCGCTTTTTCCGCTGACGCCTGCATTGCGGGAAACGCGGTCCTGGGTGGCCTCGAACTGGGTGGAAAAACTCGAAGCTTTTCGTGTCACACTTACGGTGCCGGCCATTAATAGCGCTGCCAACGTCTTCTTTCTGGTGACCGGCTCGGAGAAAGCCGCGCCGCTTGCTGCGGTCACCAATGGGCCACCTCAGCCGGAGTTGCTGCCGGCGCAGTTAATCAAACCCAGCGATGGCTCGCTGAAATGGTTGGTAGATCGCGCAGCTGCATCACGACTGACTGCCGGAAACTGAGGCTTGCTGATTCAGCAGTTCACGTAACCGAGTAGCCAGAAGACAATAATAAAAACCAGAATTGTTGAGATGCAGCCGCCACCAAATTTCCAGGCCGCTGCTCCGGCGAGTAGTCCGCGTAGAGGTCCCTGCATTACTTTTCTCCTATCGGCTTGTTCTGAACCCGGGAATTCAACTTTAATTCAACTTTGAAGTTACAAACATGTCGCTCCTACGGAGCGAAGCTGTGTATTCCCGACGTGCACTTCCAAGTTGAATCCAACAACTATTAGTGATCGCTTTATCTCGATCGAGCGCGTTTCTTTCCGGACCGTCCAGTCGACTTTGTCCCACTGGTTCGCCCGCCTGCTTTCTTAGCGGAACGCTTCGTTGAACGTGCGCCGGCGCTGGTTCGTTTACTGGCCTTGGCGGCGCCACTCTTCTTCGCGGCAGTTTTCGCTGCTGCCTTGCTTGATTTTCCTTTGGCAGCTTGTTTGGTGGCTGATGATTTCGAGCCCTTCATCGTCGATTTCCTTGCGCCCTTAGCCGAGCTGTCACCCAGTCCCACCAAATTGGCTAAACGCTTCAGCACGCCAGGACTTTCTTTCTTTGAAGCCTTCGCTGGTCGCGTCCTGGCGTCGCGAGGCCGAGGTTGTGCGTTAGGATCGCCACCTTTCCGTCGCGCCTTCTCAGCTTCCATCTCCGCGCCTATGCGCTCGACCTTTTCGTCGCCCAGAGCGTCCTCAGCCTTGTCAAACAACTCGCCTTCTTCTTCTTCGACGTGGTGTTCAACGTTCTCTTTCAACACCGTGAATTTGGCATCCCATTCGTCGTTAAGAGTTCCGGCGGCCGCGAGTTCGGCCAGGAGTTCTTTGACCACCTTGTGTTCCTCGTAAGCCTCAAGCGTGATCTCTCTCGCCTCTTTGGTGTTTTCCAGTGCCGGGTAAAGAAACTTCTCTTCGATGTGCGCGTGTAGATCCAGTTCGCTCTTTACCTGCGAGAACAACTGCTTCTTTGCCTGACCTGAGGCCGACTCGATTTGCTTAAAAAGTTCAGAGACTTTTTTGTGGTCGTTCTTCAACAATTCAAAAGCGTCCATGGTTCCCCCCTGATTGGCGACTCGACGTCGCATGAAGTAGAGGTGAGTTCCTGCGGAACGCACCTCTTGTTGAGCTGTTCGACATAAGCCGCCCGCTGCAGAATCGACCTTCGAGCAGCCTACGAAGAACAAGCGATGTAATGGATCTTGGGAAGTGCCGCGCTAGCGCGCGCCGCCTCCGCCCTCGCCGCCACCAGTTTGGCCGCCACCGGCTCCGCCACGATCGCCACTTTGTTGGCTCCCGCCGCCTTGTTGGCCGCGACCCTGTTGGCCACCGCCACCCTCGCCGCTTTCACGACCGCCGCTGCCTTCACTTCCGCCGCCACCCTGGCCGCCGCCACCTTGTTGACCACCACCACCGCCGCCTTGACCCTGTTTATCTTGTTCCATGATGAGCCTCCCCGGTTCGAAGTTTGTTATAGAGCTGTATCCGGTTGAGCCTTGCTTTCGATACGCAGGAAACAAACTCCGCGCTTCGCACGCTAACCGGACAGTTTTTTAATTCTCTTCCGCCTCCGCAAGACCGATGCCACAACCACCATACAAACCCGTCGGCCCTAATTCTAGGCGCCTCGCTTCATAAACTTCAGCAGCGATTTCTCGGCAGCGTGAAGTTTTCTGCCACGGTAGGTGATCAATTCATTTAGCGTATTGAAATATTTGTCGATGATCTTTCCGCTTTCGAAACTGTTGATGATCTCGGGACAAATGTAGGAGCTACGACAAACAGCCGGAGTATTGCCCAGCGCCTCCGCCGTTTCTTTGATCGCAGCTACTATTTTCTGCTTTCTAGTGACTTTCTTCTCGACCGGCTTACTGCCCGCTCGGGCCAGGGCGCACGCGCACACCAGTGTTCCGGCCCACGTACGAAAGTCCTTGGCACTAAAGCTCTCGCCCATCACCTCGCGGAGGTATTGGTTGATATGAGGACGCGTGACATTAACGAATTCGCCGGTGCCATTTACGTATTTGAAAACCTCGCGTCCGGGTTGTTTCAAAAGACTTCTGACAACTTTGGCAACCTGGCGATCTTTTATTTGGTGAGACTGCTGCACACCTGATTTGCCGGGGAAGTCGAACTCAACTACGACTCCTTTCACCTTCACGTGTTTGGGTCGCAGGGTCGCAATTCCATAACTCCCGTTTTCACTAGCGTAGACATGGCTACCGGGACGTAGAAAACAAGTGGACAGAACGCGTAGCATCGAGGCCAGCACTCGCTCTCGTCCCAGGTCTTTCTGGCGCAGATGCGCGGAGACGGTGGCGCGCATCTTTGGGAGAGCCTCGGCAAACTTAATGATGCGCCCAAACTTTTTTGCCTCTTGCCGTCGCACGTGATTGCCGTGATAGAGATACTGCAGCCGTCCCGCAGCATCGGTGCCGATGGCCTGAACCGGTCCTCCACCGGCAGAGTTAATCCACACGTTGATCCAGGCAGGTGGAATCTTCAGTTCCTCGATCCTTTTCAGATCGGCCGCACTGACTTTCTTTCCATCCGCTCGTTTGTATCTGAATCCTCGAGCGGGCGTTCCCAGACGGTTGATGCCTGTCTTTTGCAGTTTCTCGAGTCTAGTCATTTGCTGTTATTGAAACCCGCAAGGCCTGAAAATCTGAGAGAGGAATAAATGCTTGGAAAAGAATTCCGGGCGGCCGGGTTTCTCCCGCGACGTTTCTTGCAAAGCGGTGCGTCGCCTAGTCGCACCGCGTTCATAAACAAACTCCCTGGTATCGCTTCGTCCGTCAGCTAACTTCGCTTCTGATCACCGCGGTCGCCCTGACCGGACTTGACGCGAGTTTTCGCTTGTTGCTTGACGTCCTGGGCAAGCGAGCGACCCTGGTCGTCAGACTCCTTAAACTGGCCCTTGTCATCACGCCGAACGTAACGTTTGTCCGTACCCGTATCGATTAGTTCGCGCTTGCTGTTCCCAGTCTTCTCTGGCATTTGAATCTCTCCTTATGTGTAGGCTTCCTGTACATCAGCCGTCGGCACTTGTTTAGTTACAGACCACCATTAAGCCGTTATTAGCGGTTAGGCCCATGCCAGCCGCAATCGCGATGCCAGCATTTTCCTATGAAAACTTGCGCGCTGGTCTACCTGAATATGAGAAAGAAAGATCAACAGTAAACAATGACGCGATAGGGCGCAGCATTTGCACAGTTGGTCAGAAGAATCTGCGAAAGGAGAGTCAGATGCCTAGAGGCGACAAGGGTGCCTACACCGACAAGCAGAAGCGGCAGGCAGAACACATTGAAGGGCGCAAAGAAATCGAGCAAGAAGAGTTCGAAGAAACAATAATCAACCTAAAAAATTATGCCTGCGACACGAAAACGACCGGCGTACCGGAAGACCAGGAATGGAACAGCATCGCTCGTCAGCAAAGGCGCCTCCAACAAAACGAAAGCCAGGGCGGGTTTATCAAACGGTGCGAACAACGGATCGGGCGAGGTTCATCAGCTAGAGGAACCGAAATCGCCCATGCCCGCACAGCATCAGAGGAAGCCAGGCCTTGAATCAAAGTTAAAACCTCGTCCGCGTTATCAGGCGCCACTCTACAAAGGTTCAGACAAACTGA
>JALZOO010000306.1 GCA_030913905.1 Acidobacteriota bacterium | reverse complement strand
CTCTCGTCTTAACAACTGCGCCGCCCACCGGCGATGTTCTGTGCCGTCGTATTTACACGCGCGGACGGTGACTGTCTTTCCTACCGCGGTCAATCGATTCACCTTCTGAGGGCTACTTTTTCCCACGTTTGCGCCAGTCAGCCAGAAATTGCGCCTGCCCTTTGTCTGTCAGCGGATGATTAAACATCTGATCGATAACTTTGAACGGCATCGTGGCAATGTCAGCACCCATACGCGCCGCTTCGATCGCGTGAATCGGATGTCGGATGCTTGCCGCCAGAACCTCGGTGGGCCAGGCATAGTTTCGGTAGATCTCGACTATGTCGCTCAGCAACACTAATCCGTTTTCGCCGATGTCATCGAGCCGGCCCAGAAAAGGACTGATGAATGAGGCGCCGGCCTTGGCTGCGAGTATCGCCTGCGCTGAGGAGAAGCAAAGCGTAACGTTGACCTTGATGCCTTCGCTCGACAACTGTTGCGTAGCTTTCAAGCCGGCGCGCGTCAGCGGACATTTGATAACGACGTTGGGCGCTATCTGCGCGTACTCCCGACCCTCGCGCAGCATCCCTTCGGTGTCTTCGCTGGTACATTCGGCAGAGACGGGCCCGCTGACGATTTCACAGATGGCGGCGATGTGCTGCTTGAAGTCCACATCGCCTTCCTTCGCAATCAACGTCGGGTTCGTCGTCACTCCGTCCGCGAAGCCGAGGGATGCGCCCTCGCGAATCTCATCAAGATTGGCAGTATCAAGAAAAAACTTCATAAGACCTCCGTTGCCGGTTCACTCTAACTCTGTGCGATTCTCGCAGGAGCGCAAACTGTGTTTCGTAAAATTCCGATTTCTTCTATCTCAACTTCAACCACATCTCCATCCTTCATTGGTGAAACACCGGCGGGTGTTCCGGTAGCGATCAAGTCTCCGGGATAGAGCGTCATGATATTGGAGATGTATTGAATCAGGAAGGGAACCGGGAACGCCATGTCGGCCGTTTGCCCCGTCTGTTTTATCGAGCCATTAAGACGGGTTATGACTGTTAGACCCGACGGGTTTAATCCGCTGACAATGAAAGGACCGACGGGACAGAAAGTATCAAACGACTTGCCCCGGGTAAATTGAACGTCTTTGCGTTGGAGGTCTCGAGCGGTGACATCGTTTACGCAGGTGTAGCCCAAAACATAATCAAGCGGGTCTTCATTGCTCGAAATATTACGAGCCTGACGCCCAATCACTACACCCAGCTCACCTTCATGTTCCACCTGCTGAGATTGTGGCGGGAGTTCAATGCAATCACCACTGGCGATCACCGCTGAGGGCGGTTTCAAAAACAGCAGCGGCTCATCAGGCATTTTGTTGCCAAGCTCCGCGGCGTGCTCGAGATAGTTTCTGCCGACGCAGACAATCTTCGAGGGCGTTACGGGCGCCAATAACTTTACCTCTGATGCGGCTCTTGACTGCCCGCTGTGGGCGCCGCTAAGCGATTCCAGCGTTATATCCTGAGCCAGCGGAAAAAACGCGTCACCCTCCATCACGCCAAAACGTGGCGTGGGCATGTCAGCCGTGATGAAGCGACAAATCCGCATGGTTGTTACGCGTAGGACAGACATTGCTGTCTGTCATTTCGACAAGCCTAAGGTTTTTCTCTGTGTAACCTTTGTGTTCTCTGTGACTCTGTGGTGAGCAGTTCGGTGTGAAGATTCACCACAGAGACACAGAGAACACGGAGTATGCACAGAGACTATTCAAAATAAGACACTACCAAAACCAGACAGGCAAGAATGCCTGTCCTACTTAAGGCACAGTCTCTGAAACAACTTCAGATGGAGGGCTGACGTTTCCGGCCTGGTCGACCGCGGTCAAATAGTAGTAATAGCGTCTGCCAGACTCCACCCGCTCATCCTGGAAAGTCGTGCGCGTCAGCAATTCGGAATTCAGTTTGTTCCATTTATCCTTCGGCAGATCCGGGTCGGTCGATCGGTAAATGTTGTATCCGGCAACGTCGCTTTCAGGATTCGCGGGGAAGAACAACGACAGCCGGCCCGGCGCGGCTGCGATAGTTATCGACGTTGGCGCCGACGGCGGGAAAGTATCGCGAGGCGAAACGGTAAGAACATTCGAGTTCAGACTCTCAACCTGGCCACCTTCCGTGCCCAACGAAACCGCACGGACGACGTAAGCATACGTTTCACCAAACTTGAAATTCTTGTCGCTGTATTGAGTTCCTGAGATGAGCACACTGTTTAGCGGCGCTCCGGTGATTTCGTTTTGCGACTCGTCCAATCGATACACGTTATAGCCCAGCAAATTGACGGGAGTTGAACCATCAATGTTCGCTGCCGGCGGTTGCCACGTGAACGTAATGGCGTCTTCTGATATCTCATTGCCGGTCGCGACAATCGTAGGCGCTTGAGCAACTCGTGCCGCGGGTTCAATGAGAAGGAAGTTCGAGAAAGCTGCGCGTTGGCCCGATGCATTCACATATCGAACCGCATACCTCAAACGGGCCGGTTCGCCTGCGAGCTCGAGTGTGTCCGTGTAAGTTAAGACATCACCCGCATCCCTGATTTGTTCCTCGGTCACGGATCCAATCAAGGTTGATCGCGTCGCAAACTCTTCTTCTGTTAACGGCAGCGGTGTGCGCGGTTTCTCTGCGAGACGATAAACATCGATGCGTCTAATACTCTGAACGCTCTGGTCCGGAGCATTACGTCGCGGCGCAGGCCAACTGAGTATTACCTGGTTTCCCCTTTGCACCCCTGACAGCAATTCAGTGCGTTGCTGCACTCGTTCCACCGGGGGCAGCGGGGGACGCCGCTTACCACAGGCCAGAAAGCAGAGGGCAGAAAGCAGAAGGCAGGAAACGAGAAGAACAGAGCGAACTTGCGGCGAATGACTAGCACTGGCCCGAAGGTAGTGTTGTTGAGACTGCCTACTCCTTCGTGCCTTCTGCCTACTATGTTTCACAGAATATACCGGCTGAGGTCCTGATCTTTGACGGTTTCCGCGAGCATTGCCTCGACGTACTCCGCATCGATTCGCTGGTTCTTCGGTTCCAGATCCGGCCCTTCGAAACTTATTTCTTCCAAAAGCTTTTCCATTATCGTTTGCAGTCGGCGGGCGCCGATGTTCTCTGTGTTCTGGTTTACACGAAAAGCAAAGTTAGCAATGGCATCAATTGCGTCATCTGTAAATTCAATTGCCACGTCTTCCGTAGCCATCATCGCCTGATACTGTTTTATTAAGGCGTTCTTCGGTTCCGTAAGAATCCGTTTGAAGTCGTCAACCGTAAGCGACTCAAGCTCTACCCGAATCGGGAATCGTCCCTGCAGCTCTGGGATTAGATCTGACGGTTTAGAAACGTGGAAAGCGCCGGCGGCGATAAAAAGAATATGATCCGTCCTGACCATGCCATAACGGGAATTCACCGTAGTCCCTTCGACGATCGGCAGGATGTCGCGCTGTACGCCTTCGCGCGAAACATCAGGACCGTGCCCCGACTCTCGACCGGCAATCTTGTCTATCTCATCCAGAAAAATGATGCCTGAGTCTTCTACGCGTTCAATAGCAGCGCGCGCCACCTGATCCATGTCGATCAGGCGTTCCTCCTCCTCCTGAAGAAGGTGTTCCATCGCCTCGTCAACGCGCAGCTTCCGCTGTTTGGTGCGTCCCTGGAAGAGATTGCCCAACATGTCTTTCATGTTGATGCCCATCTCTTCGACACCCTGCGGTCCGGCAAGTTCGATTACCGGAAAATTGCGCTCGCGAATCTCGAGTTCCACTAGGCGGCTATCAAGCTTGCCACTCCGCAATTGCGCGCGAAGTTTTTCTCGCGTTCGCTGAAACTGCTCATCGCGCGTGCCAGCATCAGTGGTGGGTTCAACGGCGGATGGGGAAGCTGTTTCGCCGGATTCGGAGTCGAAGTCGTAGAAGCTGGATGTTGAGCGCGGCGGCGGCAGAAGTAGATCGAGGATGCGTTCCTCAACATTCAACTCAGCTTTCTCGGCGACTTCATCGATTTTCTCTTGTCGCGTCATATCCACTGAGATTTCCGTCAGGTCGCGAATCATGCTCTCCACGTCGCGTCCAACGTACCCCACTTCAGTAAACTTTGACGCTTCAACTTTGAGGAAGGGGGAATCGGACATGCGCGCCAAGCGTCGGGCGATTTCGGTTTTCCCAACGCCGGTCGAACCAATCATGATGATATTTTTTGGCATGACGTCTACCGCCATCTCAGGCGGCAGCTTCTGCCGTCGAATACGATTGCGCAGCGCGACGGCGACCGCACGTTTCGCGTTGCGCTGACCAACCACGTGTTTGTCGAGCGCGGCCACAATCTGCCGGGGAGTCATCTCGTCCAGCTGAACTTGTTCTTCGACGTCGCCTTCCAAATAGATAACCATGCTGATAACTCGCGAATTAAATCTCGCTCACCAACTCTTCCACCACGATGTTCTCGTTGGAGTAAATGCAAATCTCACTGGCGATCATCAGGCCTTCAACTGCGATGTCGCGCGCGGACAAATTCGTGTGCTTCGCCAGCGCCCGGGCTGCGGCCAATGCATAGGAGCCGCCTGATCCGATTGCCAACACGCCGTCGTCCGGCGCGATCACGTCGCCGTTACCCGACAATAGAAAAGAGCTCTTCGTGTCTGCGACCACCAGCAATGCCTCGAGGTGACGCAAGACCTTGTCAGTGCGCCATTCTTTGCTGAGCTCGATGGCGGCCCGCTCGAGATTTCCGTGGTACTGTTCCAGCTTGCTTTCAAATCGTGTCAGGAGAGAAAAAGCGTCGGCGGTAGCCCCGGCGAATCCGGCAAGGATACTATCGTTATAAAGGCGGCGTACTTTCTTCGCATTCGCCTTCATTACGGTTTCGCCAAGAGTCACCTGGCCGTCTCCAGCCAGCGCCACATGGCCGTCCTTGCGAACAAGCAGCACCGTAGTGCTGCGAATGCGGTTGTTTTCGGATTGCATTTTTGGCAACGTTCACTATAGGAATTCGTTTGAATGCAAGTCAAGCGAGGCACCTCGCAGCAACAGGTTATGCCATTGTTGACCGCAAGATACTGTCACCGTTTTACGCTATGATAGAGGCAGGATGAGTTACGTAAGGCAAACGAAGAACACTGAGCGACTTCCGCGAATCGGTATAACAATGCGGATCGAGAGTCACACGGATCGTTTCTACCTGTCGCGGCATTACAGCGAGGCCGTTGAAGCCGCCGGCGGCGCGCCGGTGCATATTAGCCTGATACCAAAGCGTCATTACATTTCGACAGTCATGGAGCAGCTTGACGGCGTGCTGTTGCCGGGCAGCGATTCGGATGTAGACCCTTTGCGGTATGGGGCGGAACCTCATCCGAAACTCGGTACAGTTCAGACAATCAGAGATGAAACCGATTTGTTGGTGCTCGAAGAGATTGAGAAACGAAACCTGCCGCTGTTTGCAATTTGTTTTGGGATGCAGGTGCTCAACGTTTTTCGCGGAGGGACACTAATTCAGGACATCAGCTCGCAAGTTCCGAACGCAATCAAGCACGAACAAGGCCCGCCTCGAGATCGTCCATCCCACCGGATCAAGTTGGGAAAGGACAGTTTGGTGTCGGCACTGGCCCAGTCGGAAACTGCTCTGGTAAACAGTCATCACCATCAAGCGCTGGACAAAATCGGCGGGGACCTGGTTGCCACGGCGTGGGCCGCTGATGGTTTAGTGGAAGCCGTTGAAGATCCGCGAGCGGATCGTTTTGTTTTAGCTGTTCAATGGCATCCCGAGTTAGGGTGGCAGGAAGATCGTCTATCACAGTCGCTCTTCAACCGGTTCATCGCCGCGACAACTGAATACACCGAACGCGCGAACGAAATACTTGCTTCGCAAAGAACTTCAGTGATGACCGAGGCCGCGGCGAATTCTTCGTACAGTGAGAGAGCGAAATAGTGGCGACGCCTCCTCCTGACTTCAAACTACAGGGCAAGGTTGCGGTGGTAACCGGCGGCTCTCGCGGAATTGGCAAGGCAACAGTCGAACTGTTGGCCGAGATGGGCGCGCGGGTAGTGGTGAATTACGTAAATGATGCCGGCGCCGCGGATGCGTTGGTAAATAAGGTGCAGCAAAAGGGAGGGGAAGCAGTTTCTTTTAAAGCCAACGTTGCCAACCTTGCTGAAGCACAGCAGTTGATTCAATTCACAAACCAACACTTTGAAGCACTCGACATCCTGATCTGCTGCGCCGGAATTTGGGAAGGCGCCTCGATCGAGGAGATGCCGGAGGAACTGTGGGACAGGACGATGGAAATAAACCTTAAAGGCACCTGGACCGTATGCCATGCTTCAGTGCCTTTCATGAAACAGAAGCGCGCAGGGAAGATCGTCATCGTCAGTTCGACAGCGGGCCAGCGCGGTGAGGCAGGTTATTCAAACTACGCGGCATCCAAGGCAGGGCAGATCGCATTTGTTAAGTCTCTCGCGGCTGAACTCGGGCCCTCGGGCATTAACGTGAACGCCGTCGCGCCGGGCTGGGTGGACACAGACATGACGGAGAGCGCGTTGGGAGGCGAGGAACAACGCGAAGCCATAGCCCAAACAATTCCAATCGGCGCGATTGCCACGCCAGCGCAAATCGCCGGACCAATCGTATTCCTGTGTAGCGAGTGGGCGAGCCATATAACCGGTGAAGTCT
>JALZOO010000264.1 GCA_030913905.1 Acidobacteriota bacterium | reverse complement strand
GTGGGTGAAAACGGCGCGGGTAAATCGACGTTGATGAAGATTCTCGGCGGCGTGTATCCATACTCTCAATATGGGGGCTCGGTTTTCATTGAAGGAACCGAGCAACGGTTTGGGAGCGTACGCGACGCGGAGAAGGCCGGCATCGCGGTAATTTATCAGGAGCTTTCGCTGGTTCGTGAGATGAGCGTCGGCGAAAACATCTTTCTCGGACGAGAGCCCCGCAAGTTCGGCGTGATTCGCTGGGGAGAGCTTTATCGACGCGCCCGTCAATTGCTTGACGACGTTCACTTGCCAATCGATCCTCACGTTCCGATTCGTAGTCTCGGCATCGGGCAACAGCAATTGGTCGAGATCGCAAAAGCGCTTTCCCACAACGCCAGGATTTTGGTGCTGGACGAGCCGACAGCCGCCTTGACCGATAGCGAGGTCGAAACGCTGTTTGGAATTTTGAATAAGTTACGCGCACGCGGCGTGGCCATGATTTACATCTCGCATAAATTGAATGAAGTGTTTCGTATCAGCGATCGAGTGACGGTGTTACGTGATGGGAAAACGGTAGGTACGAATGCCACCAGCGAATGGACGGAGGCCCAAATCATATCGCGCATGGTCGGACGTGAAGTGGGTGACATTTTCCCCGTGGTAGACCACGCTCACGGCGACGTCGTATTCGAGGCGAAAGACTTTTCAGTAGCCGATCCCGCCCTGCCCGGGAAGAAGCTGGTTGACCAGATAAGTTTCTCGGTAAGAAGGGGAGAAGTGTTAGGCATTGCCGGTCTGATGGGCGCCGGCCGCAGCGATCTCCTGATGGCTATCTTCGGCGCTCATGCGGGTGGCGTGACGGGACAGATACTAATCGAGGGTCGAAAGGTTGAAATCAAAAGTCCAGCGGAAGCTATCAAACAGGGAATAGGTTTTGTCACGGAAGACCGAAAGCGATTTGGCTTGCTGTTAGACCAAACCATTCTTAACAACATGACGCTGGCCGGCTTGAGACGTATCTCCGGCCGTTTTGTTACCAGCGTCGATGCCGAGTCGGCTGCCGGCGAAAGGGCGATGAAGGACCTTCGCGTAAAAGCTAATTCGGTATTCACGATTGCCGGAACTCTTTCTGGCGGTAACCAGCAGAAAGTAGTTCTAGCCAAGTGGCTGTTAACAAATCCGCGCGTGCTGTTTCTCGATGAACCGACGCGTGGAATCGATGTAGGCGCGAAGCAGGAAATTTACGCCCAAATCAACACGCTGGCGAAAGCGGGACTGGCGATAGTTTTGGTCTCGTCTGAATTACCGGAAGTGCTAGGTCTTTCGGATCGGATCATCGTGTTGCATGAAGGACGGCAAACAGGTGAGTTCACCCGCGCGAACGCGACTCCTGAGGCGGTAATGGCGTGTGCCACCGGCCGAAGACAGCTCGCCGCGTGATGGTAGGTTAATGAGCAATAACCCAAACGAGCCCAGTGTGGCGCGTCCACCGGCGACTTCAGATTTGGCGCCGTTGCCGGAGGCTGCCGAAGTTACGTCTCAAACGACTATCGGAAGGTTCAAAATTCCTACCGATGTGCTTCGGGCTTATACGATGGTGTTTGCCCTGATTGCCATCTGGATTTTCTTTCACTATTCAACCGATCAGATCTTCCTCGACCCGCGCAACTTTTCTAACCTGATGCGGCAGACGGCCGTGACGGGCGTGCTGGCGGTTGGAATGTTGATGGTGATCATCACCGGGCAGATCGATCTTTCAGTGGGTTCGGTTGTAGGTCTTGCCGGTGGTATTGCGGCTATCGCGCAAGGCTGGCTGGGTTGGGGTCTGGTGCCTTCACTAAGCGCTGGAATCGCAGTCGCGCTTGTGATCGGCGCCATGCACGGCACGCTTACAGCATACTTCAATGTCCCGGCGTTCATTGTCACCCTCGGCGGTTTGCTTGCATGGCGTGGTGTGGTCCTTGGGCTTACACGTGGCGAGACGATTCCGATCAGGCTTCAGTCGTTCAAAGCGATTGGGCAGGATTATGTCGGACCAATGGTTGGCTGGGTAATCGCCATCGTCGCAGTCGCCGCAATTGTCTGGCTAAACGTCTCTCGCAATCGCGCACGAAAACGCCATGGATTACCAGTGCCCGGCGTCGGGATTACCCTCTTGCGAATCCTTGGCCCATCACTGGCCGTTGTTGGTTTTATCTACATGATGAATTCATACCAGATTGGGCCCGGCATTTATGCCGGCGTCCCAATCCCGGTGATCATCTTTCTGGCCATCGCGCTTGCCGGAGCTTTTCTTACGCAGAACACAACCTTCGGGCGATACCTTTATGCAATTGGCGGCAATCCCGATGCAGCGCGACTTTCGGGCATCAACATTCGCCGGCATCTGCTGGCGGTGTTCTGCCTTATGGGAATTCTGTCTGGTGTGGCTGCGGTTATCTATACAGCTCGGGTGGGCAGCGCGTCGCCGGATGCGGGCCAGTTGCTGGAACTGGACGCGATTGCGGCATGCGTGATTGGCGGGACAAGTCTAATGGGCGGCCGCGGCACAGTGTTCGGTGCGATTCTCGGCGCGCTCATAATGGCGAGTCTGGACAATGGCATGTCGCTCAAGAACGTCGAGCCTTATATGCAAAACATCATCAAGGGCGCAATATTAGTTGCGGCTGTAGGCCTGGATATGGCCGGGCGCAAACGCGGCTGAACGTTCAATCATCTCGCGCCTTCAGCGCTAAGACCTTCGGTCGCCAGCTTCTGCGATAACCACAAACAACGTGTCTCGTCCTCTTATCATGATCGCGATGTTATCGGCCTGCTCATCTTTGTTCGCACAAACAACCAACCAGCTTGCGCCGGGCGGGCCGGGTAAAGACGCGCATTGGCGGAGAGCCGCGAAGAATGGTTTCGGCACTTCCACGACGCTCTCTTCAAAAGTGTGGTTCACATTGACTAACGGCGTTATGAGCGAGGTCTTCTATCCGACACTGGATGTGCCAAACGTGGAAATGTTACAGCTGGTTATTGTTCAGGGCACCGAAATATTGACTGAGGCGGATGACACGAATCACCGTCTGGAGGTTATTGATCCCAGCGCTTTAGTTTTCCGTCAGGTCAACACAGCCAGGAATGGCAGCTTTGTAATATCAAAGACCTATATCACCGATCCCAGACGGAGCTCAGTTTTGATTAATGTCAGTGTCCAGAACGGCGAACGTAAACAATGTCGATGCGCCATCTACCTTCATTACGATCCTTCTCTGAACAATAGTGGCATGCACGATAGCAGTTGGAATGATGGTAACTGGATGGTGGCTTCTGACGGTGACAAAGTTTCGGCGCTGACGGTAGTTGGGGCAGAACTGATCGATAGGACGAACGGCTTTCTCGGCACTACGGATGGTCTAACACAGTTGCGGACGAACCAGGTTAACGCGTATTCGCGGGCCGAGAATGGAAACGTAGTTCAAACCGGTCGCGTGAATTTGCCCATGCGGCTGCTCCGTGCCCCTCAAACATTCACCGTCGTCCTAAGCTTCGGAAGAAATGCTTCCGAAGCGATTGGTACAGGGCAAGCATCCGTTCGAGAAGGTTTTGCAGTGGCAAGGCAGAGTTACCTGCGCGGGTGGCATGAGTATGTTGGCGGACTCAAGCCGGGACCACCAAAGTACCGCGCGCAATTGAACATGGCTGCGATGGTCCTGAAAGCCCTCGAAGACAAGACCTATCGCGGGGCCATGATTGCTTCGCCGTCGGCGCCATGGGGTGGTGGGCCGAATGCTAACGAGGCTTCAGTAAGCGGCTATCACGCGGTTTGGTCGCGTGACCTCTACCATGTGGCCACGGCGTTTCAGGCATTGGGCGACACCGCCGCGGCCAATCGCGCACTCTCCCATCTGTTCGAAGTACAGCAGAAGCCAGACGGCAGTTTTCCGCAAAACGCCCGCGTCGATGGCCGCACGCTTGGCCAAGGTCTGCAAATGGATCAGGTCGCTTTTCCGATCATCCTGGCGTATCAGTTGAGACGCACGGACGCATCGACGTGGACAAAACACATCAAGCCTGCTGCCGACTTTATGATTCAAAAGGGCTCGGCCACCGAGCAGGAGCGCTGGGAAGAGGAGTCGGGGTATTCACCATCGACGATCGCTGCGGAAATTGCCGGACTGATTTGCGCCGCGGAGATTGCAAAGTTAAACGGTTCCCCTCGCTCAGCCGAGGCTTATCTTTCGAAGGCTGATGAATGGGCTCGCGAGGTTGAGCGATGGACAGCAACTACCAATGGTCCTCAGTCAAAAGGGAAGTACTATCTCCGAATAAGCCAAGGAGACCCTAATAAGTCCTTGCCGCTCGAGATCAACAGCGGTGGGGGTGTTTACGACCAGCGTGAGATTGTCGATGCAGGTTTTCTAGAACTTGTAAGACTTGGAATCAAGCCTGCTGACGATCCTGTGGTTGTTGCTTCGCTTAGTATCATTGACAGACTCATTCGTGTCGAAACCCCCAATGGAGTGGGATGGTATCGCTACAATCACGACGCTTATGGTGAACGCGCCGATGGCGGGGACTATGATGCTCGCACCGGCAAAGGCCGGCTCTGGACATTCCTGACCGGTGAACGAGGCGAATACGAAGTCTCACGACGAAACGTGCAGGCCGCACGACAGCACCTTGACGCCATGGCTGGATTTGCCAACGATGGCCTGATGATCCCGGAACAGGTTTGGGACCAACGTGTATCACCTCGCGCTAGCCTTAAATTTGGCGAGGGCACTGGTTCGGCGACACCGCTGGCGTGGTCAATGGCCCAGTTCATTCGGCTCGCAACTAACATTCGCGCCGGCCGAAATCTTGAAACACCGCTTCCTGTGAGGCTGCGGTACTCAAAATGGGCGCAACAATAATGGCCAAACCCGATCAGGAAAAGACACAACTCGTCTTTGCCGCAGACCTTGGCGGCACGCATCTGCGTGCAGCGGCGATCGATGAGAAGGGAAAGATTTATCACCAGGTTAAGGTTGCGACTCCTCAGTCATCAAAACCCAACGACATAGTTCGCGCTCTGGTTGAAGCTGCGCGAGAGTGTGAGCGACAGACGTCGTCGAGGGGAGAGATTCGGGCAGTGTCGGTCGCTGTGCCCGGGACTGTCGATGTCGACAAAGGCGTTGTCGTAAAAGCTCCAAACGTTCCCTGCCTTGACGGCTTTCGTTTAGCAGCGGCGCTTGAGAGCGAGCTTCATTGGCCTGCCATCGTTGAAAACGACGCGAACGCCGCAGCCGTCGGCGAGATGTGGCAGGGCGCAGCGCGAGACGTTAAGACAATAATTTGCATCACTCTCGGGACCGGTTTAGGCGGGGGAATCATTCTCGACGGCAAGCTCTGGCGCGGGGTTGATAGTTCAGCAGCCGAGATCGGTCATATGGGCGTAGATCCATTCGGCGGGGTGGCGTGCACCTGCGGCAGCCGCGGCTGTCTGGAAGTTTATGCTTCGGCTACGGCGATCGTGCGTATGACACGTGAGGCCCGTCCGCGTTATCCCCACTCGATACTTCATACCAGTGAAGACCTGACTGCCGAAAAAGTTTATCGCGCCGGCCTCGAAGGCGACGAACTTGCAGTTGAAGTGTTTCGACGAATGGGTGTCTATCTGGGGATCGGTCTGGCAAATCTCATCAATATTCTTAATCCGGAAATGATTGTTATTGGTGGCGGGGTCGTTAACGGCTGGGACCTGTTTGCCAAGCACGCATTGCAACAGGTCGCCGAGCGCGCCTTTCCGCTGCCGGCAGCGCGAGTTCGTATCGAGCGCGGTGAATGTGGCGACGACGCGGGCCTGCTTGGAGCGGCGCGTCTGGCGTTTACCAGTTCGGCGTGATTGGGCCGCAGACATCATTGGCTAAACACTTGAAGCAAACAATTCGCATATTCCTGCTAGCCACAGTTCTCGGGTTACTAACGGCTCCTGCCGTTATCGCACAGGACATTACTGCGCTCGAGAAGATTGGTCCGGTCGTCAGCTTTGTCAAAACCGAACGCGGTGTCACCTTTACCTGCAGCGACACTTCGCAAGTTCGACTAACTGTGCTTGCACCGGATCTGATTCGCGTTCGGACTTCGTTTGCCAAAGCTCTTCCTGCCCGTGACCATTCATGGGCCATCGACAGGCAGAGTTGGGATCCGGTGCGATGGAACGTGGTGGAGAGTCCAGGCTCCATTGTAATCAGCACAGACGAAGTCGAAGTCGTCATAAATCGCGCACCGTTACTAATCGAGTTTCGGGACGCGAAGACACATTCCGTAATCAACGCCGACCAGCAGCCGATGGCATACGACGCGAAGGGCTTGCTGAAGGGGATGATGTTTGATCCCAAAGCGGGAATGTTTGTCGCCGCATCGAAAAAACTTGGGTTCGACGAACATTTCTACGGGCTTGGTGAAAAGGCCGCGCGTCTGGACAAACGACGCAGCTCGTTCGTCAACTGGAACTCCGACACTCCCGGCTATACCGAAGGCAGAGATCCGATCTACCAAACCATACCGTTTTATATTGGTCTCGACCGCAGCTCTGCCTATGGAATTTTCTTCGACAATAGCTATCGCAGCTATTTCGATTTCGGAAAGAGTTCCCAACAACGTGCCTGGTTCGGCGCCGAAGGCGGCGAACTCAACTACTACTTTTTCTACGGCCCCTCAATAAAGAAGATTCTCGGCCGTTACGCAGACCTGACCGGCCACATGCCGCTGCCTCCTTTGTGGGCGCTGGGGAACCAACAAAGTCGTTGGAGTTACTATCCCGACAAGATGGCAGAGGAGGTAGTGCGACAGTATCGCGCGCGCGATCTTCCTCTGGACGTGTTGCACCTCGACATCGACTACATGCAAGGCTACAGGGTGTTTACCTGGGACACTTCGCGTTTTCCTAGTCCCAAACAACTAGCGGAGAAACTGTCGACGCAGGGCGTCAAACTGGTGACCATCGTCGATCCTGGAGTGAAGTACCAACCAGTTAAGCCAACAACCGCGCGCGTAACTTCGATTACTCCGGAACTTGAGCCGCAAGACCCGCGCTACTACGTGTTTGATCAGGGACTTGAGCGGAAGTATTTCCAGCATCGGTTGAATGGAGATTTATTCATTCCCAAAGTTTGGCCCGGCGACAGCGTGTTTGTTGACTACACAATTCCGGAGGCGCGAGCCTGGTGGGGAGATTTGCATCGCGCCTATCTCGACAACGGCGTCGCAGGAATCTGGACCGACATGAATGAGCCGGCCGATTTTGTTGACCAGACGGGTAAGAACCAGATTGACGTTGTCAGTCATGACGAAGGAGAAAAGTCGACCCACGCAAAGAATCGCAACGTCTTCGCTCTGCTGATGGCCCGCGCCACGTATGAAGGACTTCAGAAGCTCCGTCCGAATAGCCGTCCGTATGTGATCACGCGTGCTGCTTACGCCGGTATTCAGCGATATTCGACCATGTGGACCGGCGACACGAACAGTACCTGGGAAGCACTGCAGCTTAACATTCCGATGTTCACGACCCTGGGACTATCGGGTGAGCCGTTTGTTGGCAGCGACGTTGGTGGATTTATTGGGCGTGGTAGTGGCGAACTGCTGGTGCGCTCTTACCAGGTAAGTTTCCTTGCGCCGTTTTGTCGCAATCACAAAGTCATCGACGGCTACGATCAGGAGCCGTGGCGTTTCGGGAAATATTATGAAGACATCATTCGTAAGTATTTGAAGCTGCGATATCAGTTGCTGCCATTTCTCTACACCACGTTGGAAGACGCACATCGAACCGGCGTGCCCCTATTCCGTCCGCTCTTGCTCAACTATCAGGACGACGCGAACACCTACAATCTCGACGATCAGTTCATGATCGGAAATGATCTTTTGGTAGCGCCGGTGATGAAACCGGATGTGACGCGACGTTTGGTTTATTTGCCGAAAGGCGTTTGGTACGACTATTGGACAAACAAGAGACACGACGGAGGAACGACGATCATCGTCGATGCGCCTTTGGAGACTGTGCCGATGTTTGTTCGTGGCGGGGCAATTATTCCGACTGGACCCGCACTGCGTTATGTGGGCGAAAAGCCTTCCGACCCGATCACCTTCGCCATTTATCCCGATAGCGATGGCTCGGCTTCAACCACTCTTTACGAAGATGACGGACTCAGTCCCGCTTACAAACAGGACGGCTTTCGCCGCACAACAATCAACGTCGAACGCTCGGCCACGGGGCATATGGTAACGATTGCATCTCCGGTTGGCCTCTATAATCCCGGCCCGCGAAAATTCAGCTTCGTATTAGTATCCCAAGGGCGGCTCCCAAAAGTCCTGAATGTTACGGATGATGGAATGGCGCGTAAGCTGCCCATCAGATAGCGAACTCGTCCAAAAACCTCTTGGCAACACCGGTACAACTCAAACGACAACTCGGCCTTCGCACCGCAACCGCCCTGGTTGTAGGTGAAGTAATCGCTGTTGGGATTTTTCTGACGCCCGCAGGCATGGCGAAATCTCTTGGGTCGCCGTTCTGGTTGCTGGTGGTGTGGATCGTGATGGGGGCAATGGCGGCTTGCGGGGCGCTTTGTTATGGCGAGCTTGCGGCCCGTTATCCGGAGGCGGGAGGCGGTTATGTTTACTTGCGCGAAGCCTACGGCAGGCCGTTGGCGTTTTTGTACGGCTGGATGGCGTTGCTGGTGATGGATCCGGGCCTGTCGGCAGCTCTCGCAGTTGGTTTGGCGAGTTACGTAAGTTACAGCTTCGGGCTTTCAACGCTGGCCATCAAGCTCACGGCGATCGGCGCGATTGTCTTCCTCGCAATCATTAACGTGTTAGGGGTTCGTCTCGGTGGCGGCGTGCTGCGCTGGCTGACGTTCCTAAAGTTGGGCTTGCTTCTGTTTCTTATTCTCTGGGCACTTATCTTTAGACTCGGCGACTGGTCAAACTTCACGCCATTTGTCTCGCAACGTGCAGGCTCAATGCCCTTATTGGCAGCTTTAGCCGGCGGGATGGTTGCTGCATTCTTTTCGTTTGGTGGCTGGTGGGACGTTACGAAGCTAGCGGGCGAAATCCGTGAACCGGAACGAACTCTACCTAAAGCTTTGATCTATGGCGTCGGGATTGTCACGCTCGTTTACGTGTTAACCAGTGCAGTCTTTATCTATCTTGTGCCGTTAGAATCAGTGGGCTCTGGGGAAACGTTTGCCGCGCAGGCTGGGGAAGTGCTGTTTGGAAAAGCGGGCGCGCAAGTGTTCTCAGCGATTGTGATCATAGCCATTCTTGGGAGCCTTGCCGCTATGATCATGTCTGGGCCTCGGGTGTATTTTGCCATGGCCCGCGATGGACTCTTCTTTCCGGCAGCAGCAGCTCTTCACCCTCGCTTTGGCACGCCCGCTCGGGCTATCGCGTTACAAGCGGTGCTTGCTTCGATCCTGGTAGCAGCCGGCAGCTTCAATCAGATCATCGGCTACTTCATTTTCGTGGTCGTCATCTTTGTTGCACTAACGGTTGCGGGACTATTTCTTCTCCGACGCAAGAGTTCCTCGCATCCCGGTTATTCAACACCGGGCTATCCCATCACACCGATCCTGTTTCTGTTGCTTGTCGGTCTGCTGCTGTTTTTTCTTGGAAGCAGCAACCTGACGCAATCAATGCTGGGAGTTGGCGTAGTAGCTCTGGGAGTTCCGGTATACTACTTTTTCTTTCATCGTGAACACGCTCGGTCCGAAAGGTAGGAACCGGTTTTCATGACATGGATTAAAACAATTCCGTTTTCAGAAGCTGACGACAAACTTCGGGCTGCGATTGAGGCTCAGAAAGAGTTGTATCCGATCGAATACGCCGAGCCCATTCATCCCACGCCAGATGGTCAAACATCAGGCATCGTTGCCTCACACAGTTTGATTCCCGAAGCGCTGCACCACGCCTTTGCGACGTTTGGCGCGCTGATGTCACCTGACCTGCCACTGACCAGGCGGCAACACGAGATGATTACGACCGTCGTGTCCGTCGCCAACCGTTGTCATTATTGAATCGAATCCCACGCAGAGTTTCTGCGTCGCGTGACACTGGATGAAGCCCTCGTTAAGTCGTTACAGGAAGATTACCGGAGTGCGCCAATCTCTGAACAAGATCGCTTGATGCTGGACTATGTAACCCAGCTCACCCGCGATGCCACGAGGATTGGCCCTGATTACCACGAACGGCTTCGCGCCTCAGGCTTCGACGACACGGGAATTCTGCAAATAACGCTGATTGCGTCCTGGTTTAACTACATCAACCGCGTAGCTGACGCTTTGGGAGTGGGTCGAGATTGAAGTGACCAGGAAAGCTTAACTCTTTGATATTAAGAAAAGAACGATCATTATGGGTAAGAGTATAACTCCCACGCCGATGGCGATTTCCGCGGCTGTAGATCCTTACCTTTTCCGAGACACGTTAATGAGGCTCTTGCAATCGTCACAATTCACGTCACAAACGAAAAAGGACCACTCGCTTGAGTAGTCCCTTATGCTTACTTTTCTAAGAATTTCTGGTCGGGGCGAGAGGATTCGAACCTCCGACCTCTCGGTCCCGAACCGAGCGCTCTACCAGGCTGAGCCACGCCCCGACAAGTACATGGATAATAGGGAAGGCCCGTAGGACTGTCAAACTTGAGGAAACTTTTAGTACTGGTTCGTTTTGGTATCATTGAAGCATGCCCATACAAATACGGAACCCCGACGAGTCGGGGTAGCGACCGGGTCAGGTTGCGCCACACACAACCGCATCTTGGTACGGAGCCTTGTAATTAACACCCGGTCGCTACCGTGTACTGGTGCAGTTTGAGTTTAACGCCTTCAGCGTTAAGTTCAAACCGGACCAGTAACCGCTACCGCTCCTGTGTTGACTTCCGGCGATGCTCCTACGGGTATTCAGCCCGGCGACTATCGTCACCTTATCTTTGGCTTTGTGTATTCGGTTGAATACAGGGAACGTTTCGGAAAACCTTAACGCCTGCTTTGCGAGTCGGCTTCGGAAGCTGTGGTGCACGGCCCACACGCGCCTCCTTCAGGATTGTATCCTCAGGATCGATCAGAATCTGCAAGGGCGCCGCCTCCAGCGCAACTTCAGCCAGAGACTCTTTAGCTGATGGGTTCAGAACAATCCGGCGTTTTCCACAACCACTGATCACATCGACGGGCACCGAATTTGGAAAGACCAGTCCACTCTGCAATTGCCTTAGCATCAACCTCACGCGCATTGTCTTGGGTTGCCATGTCCATGACAAGTCATAACTTGGATGGCCTTTATCGTAAACCCAGCGTTCAAAAAAGTTCTTCAGATTGCGGCCGGAAGAGTTTTCCAGTGCTGCGCGTAGATCGTCGCTGCTAGCGGTCCCACCTTTGTGTTGCTCGTAATAGCGGCGCAGGCCCCGGAAGAACGAATCGTCGCCCAGCTGCAGGCGCAACATGTGTAGCACCCAGGAGCCTTTCTGATAATTGTTTGGGTTCAAGAGATCCATTAAATCTTCGGTTTCTGTATCGTGAAGCGGTGTGAGCGTAGTCTTTGCGTAAGCGAGATATGCATTGCCTGCGGTTTTCATATTTCGCTGAAAAGCCTCTTCACCCTCGTGCCGTTGAATAAACAGCGCCGCGAAATAGGTTGCAAACCCTTCGCTCAGCCACAGATCGGACCACGTCGACTCAGTAACCGAATCGCCAAACCATTGGTGCGCTATTTCGTGAGCCACCAGACTGACCAGGCCTTCCCGAATATTGAAAGCCTTGCTCATCTGCGCCACTTGAGGCCGCGGGTCCAATACCGTGCTGCCGAAAACAATAGCGCCCGAATTTTCCATACCTCCGAAACGGGTGGCGCCCACAATCAGCGCGAGCTTTTCATATGGATAAGGTGCAATCGTCTCACCGAAAAACTTGAGCGACGGATTTGCAGGAGCAAAGCCCTGCATCGCAAGGTCTTTGTCAGGAGGAGGAACATAATACGCCAGTGACGTTAGTGGTTGTTCCCTTGGTTTGATCTCTACAAACTCACCAACTGCGATGATCATGCAGTAAGGAGGAATGGGCGAAGCTTCGGTGTAGGACCACGTTCGAGTGTCGTTGGAAGTTGTTTCAACTCGGTCCAACTTGCCGTTGGCAACCACCAGCGTGCGTGCCGGTGCAGTTACCGTAAATTGGACTGTTGCCTTGGCAGACGGGTGGTCGAGGCAAGGAACCCAGTGATGCAAACGGTTGGGCCAGTTGTCGCCAACGGCCGAGGGTTTTCCGGCCTTATCGGCTGTTAGAATTAAGCCGTCTTTTGGTTTGCCGTGATACGAGACGACTATAACCAGTCGTGCGTTTTGTGGTGCGACTTTTGGCAGATGTATGTTCAGACGGCCGCTGGGCCGGCCGAATTGAGCCGTTTGAGCATCAACGGTGACAGCGTCAACAGTCATGTCGCCGAAATCTAAATCGATCTGCGACAGGGGACCTTTCAGCGTAGTAATTGTAATTTCAGCTTTGGCTGAAGTGATTCCCGTCAACTTGTCGTCAAGGACGAGTGACACTTTGTAATTGATTGGTTTCCAGGAATCGATCAGCCGCTCCTGGCGCGCCGCTGCGCCGGAAGTTACAGAAATCAAAACTATGAGGGTTAAGAGTACGACCCGCTGTTGGATGGCGCGTTTGTTCATCTTGTTACCGTATGCCCAGAAGCAATAGTGCCGAGCGATCAGAAACCTTTCGTTCGTCCGAGTTCATCCATTCACGATACGCGGCGAGCTCTTCCTCGCTCACCTCGCGATTCCCCAATCGCGCGGCGGGCGTTCGTTCAAAGGCCCTGTCAGTCAGCGCCATGTGCGCTTTTCTTATCGATAATGCCTGCAGTTCGCTGAGCGCCTCTTCGGCTGACTCCACATCAGGGAAAAACTGATCGTAGGCGAGCAGATGCCACACGGTGTCTGCGCCTTCTCCGTCGATCGCCAGGATGCGGAGCAGTCCGAGGCCGCTTTCAATCTGGAAAATTAGATCGTCACCTGGAGCGAACTGATGTGCCATCTTTTCGTTAAGTAGAATCTTACGAGACGAACAGCGTCACCGCAAAGGTCCTTGCCGTACATAGGCAGGAGTACAAACAAAAATTGCAAATCAACAATCGCGAAACTAAAATCGCTGCAATTCATGAGCGAGCTCAACTCAACCAAAAACTACTACGAAATTCTGGGCGCAGACGAAGGCACGTCCCGGCGTGATCTGCATCGGCTTTATAAACGGATGGCGGCGAGACGCCATCCGGACAAAGGCGGCAGTGAAGAGGAGATGAAGTCTCTCAACGAGGCCTATCGCGTGCTCGGCGACGAAGTAACGAGGCGGGAGTATGACGCAGGGCGGATAAAATCCGTGGAGTCGCGCGGTGTCCCCGTTTCAGCGCCCGCGGCACAGGACATTGGATTACTAGGCCACGGGTTGAGTGCATTCTTCTGTCTTCTTGTCGGCCTCTTTCTTCTTTTGCTGGTTCGCGCTCAGTGGATCTGGTTTTTATGGCCGCTGGTTATTCTTGCCGTGTTGGTAATTTTTTTCGGCGTATTCATGACACGCGGCGCGATGCGCGCCATTAATGCGTCACTGCCGGTTTCAAACCGCTTTCGTCGTTACACGCGGCTGCAGGAAGTGGCTTTTTGGAGCGCCGTGGTCGCAAGCGGTTATGGCGTGTACCTGTTGTTAACTGCGATATGAATAGAGGCGAGCGATGAAAATGTCCGGACTGGATCTGTTGTTCCTCGAGGTTAACAACCTGGAGGAATCGCTCGCATTTCACAATGCTCAATTAGGATTTGAAGTTCAAAAACACACGCCCGACTCCGAACCGCCGATGGCAACGCTGAAAGCGGGCACGCTGAAAATCACATTGGCCCAGCATCTGGAGACTATGTTAAGGCGCGGGCGCGGCGTTAGTTTCTTTGTGGGTGTAGCTGACGTTGACGGATACTACGACGAACTGATTAGCAGAGGACTGGATGTTCTGCCACCGAAAGACGAAGGCTGGGGCGGACGGTTCATTACTGTCGAGGATCCTGACAAGTATCGCTTCTTCTTCGTGACGTGGACCGAAAAAGAAGAAGCCGTGCCCCAATCATAAGCAACAGGAGGAGCCGCGCCTTTCATGGAGCGACACTGAGATGGACAGACAACACACCGAAAACCTGTTTCGCCGCTATAAAGGGCAACTGGTAAACGTCAGAACGATCTCAAGCGGTTTCTACAAAGGACACGTTACCGAAGTGGCCGGCGATTATGTGGCGCTTACCGACCGCGAAATAGAAGGCGGCGAATCGAAGACTTATATACTGTTCGAGGCCATTGAGTCGCTCGTAGTCGTTGAAGAAACCCGTTAGCCTCGCAAGCTTCCCTCGGCTCTCGCCAAAGAACCCCAACTCTGATAACCTGTGTTTCATGCATGGGACGCGCTTGCACGCGTGCGTTTCATGAAGCTGAATGAAGTAGCCATGCAATATATAGAAAATCCTCCCAACCCCTGGTTGACGCAAACGGTCGAGTGGATCGGAGAACCGCCCGAGGCTAAGCTCGAAGTGTTTGAAGAGAATGAGACCCGCCGAATCATTACCCACAACGACAGCCCTGACGTGGGCTTTGATTACACCGTCAACTGTTATCGCGGATGTATACACGGCTGCACCTATTGTTTCAGCCGTCCCACGCACGAGTACCTGGGTTACGGCGCCGGCACTGATTTCGATCGAAAAATTGTAGTCAAGGTTAAGGCACCTGAGTTACTGCGTCAGGAGCTGATGAAGCCGTCATGGAAAGGCGACGAAATCGTTTTCTCCTTTACCTCAGATCCTTATGTTCCGCTCGAGGCTTACTACAAGCTTACGCGCCAGTGCCTCAAAATCTGTGCTGAATTTCGTAATCCGGTAGGAATCATTACCAAGTCAGCTTTAATTCGTCGCGACATCGACGTGCTTCAGGAGCTAACTCGCGAAGCTCGACTGGGCGTGTTCTTCACGATTCCTTTTACAGACCGCGAAGTTGCCCGCGCAGTTGAGCCGTATGCGCCTCTGCCCGACGCTCGTTTTCATGCAATGTCCGACCTCGCCGCCGCGGGAATAACTGTGGGTATTGGAATCGCTCCGGTCATTCCGGGTTTAAGTAGTGATTTGCCCGTGCTACTTAAACGCGCGAAAGAATGTGGAGCAACTCTCGCGTTCATTAATATGCTGCGCTTGCCGGGCAGCGTCGCTCCGTATTTCCAGGAGCGGCTATACGAAAAACTTCCCACGAGGGCGGATAGAGTTCTGAACCGAATCAAAGAAGCACGCGGAGGTAAACTAAACTCCAGCACGTTTCACGACCGAATGCATGGGGAAGGGGAGTACTGGGCTGCAATCGAGAGACTGTTTAAGATCCATTCCGAGCGATTAGGCTTTAATAAAGGTAGTAGACGCGTTCCCCGCGCTGAAAGCACCTTCCGCCGTCCGTCTGCGCAAGCCAACCTCTTCGGCTAGAAAATCCCAGCTAAAGTTTATCTACTTCACTACAGACAGCCTGTTCAGCATTCTCTATAATGGGCGCCACAATCCGCAATCGGCATGCTATAGGAGGCTCCCCATGATGTTAATTAGACATGTTATCCGCGACCGCGAGCCTTATTCGATGCGCGAGTCAAACACCGTTCAGGAAGCGGCCGAGTTTATGGCGTCGCGAAATATCGGCGCGGTTTGCATCGTTGATGAGGGTGGGAAGCTTCTGGGTGTTTTCTCGGAGCGCGACGTTGTCAAACGTGTGGTAGTGCAGCGCAAAGACCCTTCGGCGATAAGCGTTGGCGAAGTTCTGAGCGAACTGCGCGCAGTAATTAATTGTGACGAAACTCCTCACCAGGCACTTGAGAGAATGGAACTGATCGGGACGAGGCACTTGCCGGTTGTTGATGGTGACCGTTGGGTGGGCATGCTTTCAATGCGTGACTTGATGCGCGTAGAGCTGAGCGAACAAGGGGACGAAATAAAGCTCCTGCACGAATACATTCAGCACTGACCAGGTAAATCCGCTGACGTTTATAGCAATTATGAGACGTGGATTGTTTCAGACGATTCCGCTTGTCCTCTTATTTGTGCTTGCGTGCGGTGGTCCACCGCCGGGGCGCGGAGCCGGAGAAGTTGAATCGGCGCCGGCGGCACAGACTAACTTCCGCGTCGAGACTCTGGTGGGAAATATCGAGGTGCCATGGTCAATAGTCTGGACACCGGATGGCCGAATGCTTTTCACAGAACGCCCCGGCAGAGTGCGTGTTTATGAAAACGGAAAATTGCGGCCTGAACCACTCTTCACCGTGCCCGATGTAGACGAAGGCGGGGAAAGCGGATTAATGAGCATCGCGCTGCACCCGCAGTTTGCGTCCAACCACTGGCTGTATCTTGCGTATGCTTACAATGGCGATGGGCAGCGCGTGCGAGTGGTTCGCTACCGCGAGGCGCCAACCGGTCTTACCGAACGAACAGTAATCATAGAAAACATTCCTGCAGCGCAATTTCATGCCGGCTGTCGCATAGGATTTGGTCCTGATGCGAAACTTTACATTACGACTGGTGACGCTACCGAACGTTCGCTCGCGCAGCGATTGGACTCGCTTGCCGGAAAAACCTTGCGCTTGAATGGCGACGGTACAACTCCACCAGACAATCCGTTTGTAGGACAACAGAGCGCACTTCCTCAAATCTGGTCGTATGGCCACCGCAATGCACAGGGAATGGATTGGCAGCCTGCCACGAACTTAATGCTTCAGACGGAGCATGGGCCAAGCGGCTTTGACGGGCCCGGTGGGGGCGATGAAGTTAACATTGTGGAAAAGGGAAAGAACTACGGCTGGCCCGTGATTCATCACAACCAGACTCGTTCTGGCATGGAGGCGCCGCTCTTGGAATACACTCCCGCATGCGCCCCCGGGAGCGGAATGTTTTATCGTGGCAGCCAGTTTCCACAGTTCCGTGGGAATTTCTTCTTCGGTTGTTTGCGAGGAACACGGATTATTCGAGTGGTGCTCGATGGACGTCGCGTCGTCTCACAGGAAAACTTACTCGAGGGAAAATACGGTCGCATCCGCGACCTGGCGGAAGGGCCAGACGGCCTAATCTATTTCTCTACGTCTAATCGGGACGGTCGCGGATCACCTGCGCGCGACGACGACCGGATCATACGGTTGGTGCCAGCAAAGTGACCGCGCTCTTTAAGGCTGCCGGGCCTTCTGTCTACGAGCTCAGCAGCTCCATCTGTACTTTCTCGCGTGATCGCTCTAGTCGGCACCTCGCATTACTGTTCATTCTCTGAGGAGACATCAACAATGAAACTATCGACGAAACTTGTGATTTGTTTACTGTTTGCGTTTGTCTTTGCCTTAACACCTTCCGTCACCGGCCAAACCGCACAGTTTGAGGGCCGGCCAACTTTCGCCGAAGGATCCGATCTTGGTTATTACCTCTGGCGCGACGGCGACACCTGGCACGTGCGTTGGACCACGCGCGGAGCCATGCGAAACTTCAACGGCGCAGTTGAATCAAGTGGTGGAAAGCTAAAGTCGCTCAAGAGGATTGACGTGGAGAGTGAAAGGAAGGTTTTGTATCCGGGCCGAGCGCCAAATGTTTGGGTTGGTCCACGAGGTCGAGTTCATGCACGTGGCGGCCGCGCGCCCGTGGTTGCAGAAAGAAAACAGGACCGCATTGAAAAAGACGGAGACTACCGCATAGTGTTCGCGGCAAAAACTAATAACGATATCGACGGGTTTGACTTTAAGCCGGAAGGGCAAGTCACCGCGCTACGTTTTATTCTTGAGATAGACGGACGCAGGATGCCGCAGCTAGTAGAGATTGGAAGGAATAATGTGAAGGCGCAGAAGCTGCCGCTCGACGTGCGCCTGCCTTAGCGATAGTCAGCGCTTCTTCGCGAGCATAGCCGTCTTACTCCAACCAATGATGTGCATCGGCGGGAAACGGTATTCGTGGACCAGACGGAAGTGCCGCTTGGTTTCGCCCAGCACTTCGCGCCGTGGGTGAGTTTTGAAACGGAAAAGAATCTCCAGCACGGAGCTGGCGGGCGAGGGTCGACAAGGAAGGTGGAGCATGTAGCCGCCGGGGGCGATCACTCTTGCGACTTCGGCCATCCCTTCGGCCAGCGGAACGTATTCGAGCGCGCCACTTGTCACTACAAGATCAAGCGAATTATCCGCGAACGGAAGCGACAAAAGATTGCCTTCTGTGAAGGTAACATCGCGCGTGCGACCCGGACTCTCCTCAACCGCTTTCCTGGCGGCGCTGATGGAGGTGGAGGAGAGGTCTAGTGCGGTGATACTAACTGGAAAGTGCAGCGTCCGAAGCAGGGCCAGGGTTAACAAGCCCAAACCGCACCCTGCGTCCAAAATGTTCGCGCCTCGGGAGACCGGCAATGGATGAGCTGCGAAATACTGATCGAGTGAGCGTGCGTAGCCATTAAGCTTGAACGTGAGGTCGTAAAGCGCAGCAATCTTGTCGTAATAAGAACCTGCGCGAGCCTCAGTCTTGGTTCCGGTGAGTACGTATTCCATTAATTAGGCCTAAATCGCTAGATAAATCCCAAAAGCTCTGCAAATCAAATAAAGGCGCGTAATTGTAGCCTTCCTGCTTTTATTACTCAACATTTGAAAGAGAATGTGCAAGCGGCAAAGAATACCTCCCGCAAGTATCGGCATGTGTGCACGTTCCTCCAGGGACAGGAAATCCTTAGATCCGAGGAGGAACAACCACATGAAAAGGAAATGGATATTATTTTTCTGTGTTGGCTTGGCGTTAACCGCCGTCAGCGTATTGGTGTTTGCTAACGTCGGGACACAAGCTGCGCATTCGGCGGTCCAGGATGCCGCCACCCAGATAGCCAGGCAACGTGGGTTTGACGTCCAGGTCCTCGTGAACGGACGGCCGCTGGATGAGTATCAGGCCCGAGGCAAGAGTTACGTTGAAGCGCAAGAAGGCGCTGAGTATGAAGTCAGGATTCGTAATCCGTTGCCCGTCAGGGTTGCAGTCTCATTATCGGTGGACGGACTTAACACCATCGATGCCCGCCGCACTTCTGCGTGGAATGCTAGTAAGTGGGTGATCGAACCCTATGGCACCATCAGCGTAGGCGGTTGGCAAATGAGTTCACAGCGTGCGCGTCGCTTCTATTTCACTACGGAGCGCGACTCTTATGGCGCGAAGCTGGGCCAAACCGCAAATCTTGGAGTGATCTCTGCCGTGTTTTTCCGTGAACGCGGGCAGGTTGTAATTCCAGTCACGCCTCCTCCACGAACACGTCCGCTCCATGAAAAAGATGGGCGGGATGACAACAGCCAGGCACCATCCGCCGGCACAAGCGGCGAGCTCGCAAGACAACGTCAGGGTCAGATAGCTCCAGCACCGGAGGACGAATACGCTGCAACAGGGATCGGGCGCTCCGTTAACAACGATGTGCGATGGGTCAACATGGATCTCGATTCGCGGCCGGCCGGAGAGGTTTCGATTCGTTATGAATACTACCCGGCGCTTGTTCGCCTCGGCATTCTGCCGCGTGCATATCCTCGAGGGGACTCGCTACGAAGACGCGAAGGAGCGACTGGTTTTGAGGACCGGCGGTTTAGTCCGGAGCCATAACAGGTTGGGTTTCGCCGAGAAAAGGGATACCGGGAAGGCGCAGCAGTTCACTGGCCGACGCGTACAAGTTCGTTATCTTCGCGTGAGGTCAGCGTTATATAGTTGGCGATAGACGCGATAGTTGTTCATCACTTTCTGAACGTAACCCTTCGTTTCGTCGAAACCGATCTCAGACGTGAACACGCCCGGGTCTTTGTGCTTGGCGCGTTTTACCCAGCGTGCGACATTGTCTTCGCCACCGTTGTAGGAAGCGGCCACAGCCTCAGGCATATCGGGAAACATGTCAAAGAGTTCTTTGACGTATTCGCTACCGATCAAGATGGAAGTTTCCGGTTGATACAGTTGATTTTCTCGAAGGCTATTGATGCCCGCGTTCGTAGCATATTTCTGAGCTGCATCAATAGTTAGCTGTAACAGGCCACGTGCGCCGGCAGGCGACTTTGCAAGCGGTCGAAACACGCTTTCCTGTCGAATAATTGCCAAAAGAAAACGCGGATCGATCTTCCGAGTTTTTGAGGCGGAGATAATCGCTTGCCTGTACGGGGCCGGATACCGACCAGCGGCAACGCTCGCCTGGGATTGGTTCCGTCCCAATCTTTCATTGAGTAATGAACGCCGATTGCCGTCGACCATTCCCGCCAAGCGATCGTTGGCCAGCCATCCGTAGTACGAATCAACCCCGCTGGGTACCGCCAGGTAGCTTGTCATCGCTTCGTCTTTGCGGCCGGAGCGTTCCAAACTGAAGGCTTTCAAATAGGCAACCTCAGCAGGCGTGGTTGCCACTCCCTTCTGAAAACCCTTTCTGCCAAGTTCATCGGCAGTGGACACCGCGCGTTGCCAGTTGCCTTCTGCGACTTCAAGACGCAACTGGCCGAAGAGTGCATTGGTGTCAGTCGGTGTGCCCGCAAAGCGCCCTCTGGTGCGCGAAATCCACGCCTTAGCATCCTGCGTACGACCGGCTTCACGTAGGGTGTCGATGGCATTTAGGTGGGCCGTTTCAATCCGCTCGCCGTCGGGAAACCGGTTAATGTATTCGACGTAGCGATCAGCCGCCTCTGATGGTCGTCCCATTCGTAACAACGCGGCGGCGCTGAAATTCAATCCTTCGCGACCTTCCTTTGTTGATGGGTATGTTCGCGCTAGCCGGTCATATGTGTTGTAGGATTCTGGATAGCGGCGGGACTGAAAGTAAGAGCGGGCGGTGCCAAGCAGCGCTTCGGCAACGCGCGGGTCGGAAGGGTAATAATTCATCAGCGCCTGCCAATGCTCGCGCGCCTCCTCGAAAGCTCGATTGCCGTGGTAAATAGCTGCTCGCCGCAGATGCTCCTCAGGACTCAACCGAGTCATGACTCCGCGCGCATTCCGAGCGAGACGATCCTGGGCTCGTACCGCTCCGAGGTTCGCATCGCTGCTCGTTTGCGTTACTTCGGGAAGAGGGTCTAGGAAGGCGGCCGGAACCGGGCGCTGCATCAGAGTGCTGCCGCCAAAGATCCCCGCGGTTAAGACAACAAATGTAAGTGTCGAAAAGTTCATCAATATTACCTGCTAACCTGATGTCTATGCTTCGATGATTTCAAAGCTCGAAACGATTTCCGCCGTTGGTCTCAAAGTCGCTGCAACGCTGCAATATTTCTGGTCAGAAAGCTCAATGGCCTGAGCTACAGATTGCCCTGAAATCCTACGCCCTGTGACGACGTGGTGCACCTCCATCCTGTTGTAACTCCTTGGATGCTCCTCTCTTCGCTGACCGCGCACTTCGATTCGGTACTCAGTTACGTCCTGCCGCTTTTTTCTAAGGATCGAGATTACATCCACGCCGGTACACGACCCTAGTGCCAGCAATAGGAGTTCCATGGGAGTAGGAGCCGAGTGGCGAAGATGATCGGTATCGATTGCGATCGCGTGATTTGAGGGCGTTATACCCACGAAAAGGTCGGATCCAGCAAGGTGGATAACTGCCTTGGAAACTTCATCGCTAGTCATTCAAATAACCTCCGGACCCGAAGCATAACACACCGTTTTCCACGACAAAGGCATGGTTTTTTTAGACTGCTAGTAAAACATCATAGAAACACAACATAGAGATTCCGGTATTGGGTCAGTCGGCTTCGATGCTGGCACGCACCTTGTAGCTGCCGTATTGATTGCCGGGCCTTTGTTCCGATTTGGTGCTTTGGTGCTGGATAAATCTTACGGTGGCCGAGCCATCAGCGGCCTCTTGTTACTGGGAATTTGAAGGGAGTGAAAGTGATTATGGTGAAGAAATCAGTTATAGCGTTTCTCGCGGTTGTTCTCTTATCCGCGGGAGCTACGTTGACTCAAGCTCAACGTCAACCCTATCGCGGCACGTTTCGGTCAGTGCGTCAGTTGATACTCCGCATTGAGAACCGAACCGACTTGTTTCGTAATAGCTTTAACGCATCGAATCAGGGAGGCGCTTACGGTGCAAGAGCCGATAATATAAACAACCAAATAAGGGATTTGGAAACTGCCGTAGACCAACTACGCGATCGGTTTGACCGACGAGTATCCACTGTTGCGGACGTGCAGGAAGTGCTCAATCGCGGCGCGCGTATCGATCAATACATGACGGGTAACGTTCGCGGCGCAGGAGTGATCCGCAATTGGAATAACCTGCGCACTGATTTGATCCAACTAGCGAGAGCTTACAACTTGAGCTGGCCGTCGGTTGCGCAAACTTATCCAGCAACACCGACCCCTGGATATAGCTCAAGTGGCCTCACCGGTACGTACCGCCTCGATCCGTCGAGAAGTGACGATCCGAGCCAGGCGGCGGATCAGGCAACGCGCTCGCTACCGTACGGCAATCGAACCGCGGTGCGTGATCAAATCGCGGCACGGCTCGAGTCGCCGGATCAACTCGCTATTGAGTTACGTGGGCGACAGGTAACCATTGCGTCTTCGCGTGCACCACAGATTACGTTCTCAGCCGATGGCGTCGAACGAGTGGAGACAACACCCACTGGGCGTACGACTAGAGCGCGAGCCACGCTTAACGGCGAGCAACTGATTGTCAGTTCCACCGGCGATCGCGCGACTGAATTCAACGTCACGTTCAATCCTATCGACAATGGCAGTAGATTGAGCGTGACGCGCCGGGTTTACGTTCAGGGTCTTTCGCGGCCCGTAGTAGTGCAGAGCACTTACGACAAGATCGCCGATGTCGCTCGATTTGACATCAATACTGGGCCGCAGACATATCCGACCACCAATCCTGCTGGGACTGACTTCATCCTGCAAAACGGGGAGACAGTTGTAGGAGTGCTGAATGGCGGGCTCTCTACAGAAACATCCAGAGAGGGTGATCGGTTCACGCTTACCGTTCGGCAGCCATATCAGTTTGAGGGCGCCACGATTGAGGGCCACGTATCCAGCATAGAACGCAGTGGTCGTTTAACCGGACGTTCCCAGATGACTCTAAATTTCGACACTATCCGCCTGCGCGATAGTCGATCCTATCGCTTTGCCGGAATCCTTGAATCTGTGCGGACGCCGCGAGGCGAGACGGTAAGAATAGATAACGAGGGTTCAGTCCGAGATAACAGCCAAACGAATAGAACTGCTCAGCGAGCGGCGATTGGAACGGCTGTAGGCGCGATTATCGGAGCCATCGCAGGTGGCGGTAAAGGCGCTGCTATTGGTGCGATTTTGGGCGCCGGCGGTGGTGCTGGATCTGTCTACGTTCAGGGGCGTGCCGAACTTAATTTGGAGCCGGGCACAGAACTGGTTATTCGTGCATCGGGTCCGCGTTAGTGTTGACTTCACTATAAACAACTAAAAGAGGGTCGCCCACGAAAGTTGGCGGCCCTTATTTCATCACTTGCCAGCTACGCCTATGTTATTATGCGTTCAAATGGCCCGGAAGAACCTCCCAAAAACAGCAACTAGTATAAAAGAGCCAGGCTTTTGATCAAGCCTGTTCCTCTTGTCTAAACGTGGGAGGCCCCAACCATGCTAAGAGTGCTCGTGGTCGATGATGACGAGATCATACGCGATACGCTTTACGAATTGCTCTCCGAAGAGTACTTCTGCCAAACAGCCGAGACCGCCGAAAAAGCATTAGCGAGGCTCGAAGCCGATACTTACGATGTCGTGCTAACAGATATTTCCATGCCCGGATTAAGCGGACTGGAACTACTGGGCCATGTGCGCCAGAAGTATCCTGAAACTCCGGTCATCATTATGTCCGGCATCGGCGATCAGGATCATGCTCAAGGACTGATACGGCTCGGTGCGTTCGATTATTTGCTCAAGCCGTTTAAGCTAGAGGTTGTGGAAAAGAGCGTAAAGCGAGCCGGAGAATATCGCAGGCGCTTACTCGGAGGCGCTCAGGATTCTGAAGCCAAAGAGCATAGCGCTAAGGTGAACGAATCTGACGAATGGAAAATCGTGAAGTAAGCTGAGAAGGTGTAAGGGGCCAGGATGGCTTCCGTTTACGCTGCGACGCTTGAAAGTTCTGGTCGTTTCAGAATCAATACTTGCCGTTTGCGAATTTCAGCCGCCAATTCACTGATGCGCTCAGCTCGGAATGGTTTGGTGACGACCCAATCAACACCAGCCTCGTTCTGTTCATCTGAACCCACAGCTTCTCCCCAGCCAGTGATGACCGCAATCGGAATTATCTGATTTAGCTCCCGGATCGCGTGCGCCAGTTCCCACCCGCTCATGCCGGGCATGCCCATGTCGGTAAAAATGCCGTCGAACTGATGGGTTTCAAAAAGAGCCAGAGCTTCGCGGCTGCCAGGAGCCAAACAGACTCGACAACCTTCGCTTACCAGGAGGTCTCCGAGCAGGTCCCTCACTGATTCCTCGTCGTCGACAACTAGAATGTGCGGCTGGTTTTCGTCAGACATGTCTCTGTCGTTTGCAGTGACAGTTGCGTCGGTCGGCAGTAGAGATTGAGATCCTGCCGAAGCCGAAAGAACATCGTCAGTGATTCGGGCTTTGGGCAGAGTGATTCTGAATTTGGTGCCGACCCCGACTTCTGACTCCACGTCAACGGAGCCTTCATGTCGCCTGATGATGCCAAAGCTCACTGCGAGCCCTAGGCCCATCCCCGCTTTGCCTTTAGTTGTGAAGAACGGATCGAAAATTCGCGATTTGACTTCGGGCGGCATTCCGCTGCCCGTGTCGCCAACCGAAATCACCACTGAGTCGTCAATGTCTTCTGCCGCCAAGGTCAGTTGACCGCCGTCGGGCATAGCGTCCACGGCGTTAAGGACCATGTTAACCAGCACTTCTCGCAATTCGGATTCGTCACCTAACACGTTTGCTCTTGAACGAATCTGCAGATCGAGACTTATTTGTACGTTCGAAGCTTCGGCGCGATCTTTCCATCGGGGTTTTGTAATTTCGCTCACGTCGAACACCATCTGGTCGATTGATACAGGTTCGAAATCATGATCTCGGCGTTGACGCGCAAAATCCTGAATGCGCTTCACCGTCTTCGCGCCGTCTTCAGCGGTCTTTACGATGATGTTCAAGCCGCGCGTGATCTTTTCCGGATCGCTTGTGCGGAGAAGCAGTTGAGCACGGCCGAGTATGCCAGCCAGCGTGTTGTTGAAATCGTGTGCGACGCCCGAGGCTAGCTCACCCAGCGCGGAAAGCTTTTCCATCTGGGAGAACTGTTCCCGTATTCGCTCCTGCTCAGCGATGTAATGCGAAAGCTCCTCGACGTGTCGTTGTGCTTGCTCAGCTTGGGCCGCCGAAGTCTCGATGGTTTTTAAATACGTGCGATATGTAAAAAAGACGATGCCGATAATCGGGACAGTAATGATCAAGGCATAGATACCGAATTCCTGAATCAGCGTAGCGATGACTGCGCCGGCGGAAGCGCCGGCAAAGTAGGTGATCGAGGTCCAGAGGTAATGCTTTTTCCAGGTTTGCCAGATAGGCCGGCCCGCTTGAAGCGCGCCGCAGACGGCTACGATGCCGGAGTTTGAGATGTATTGTATCAGGGCCATTACGGCGACCACGGCGAGCAATTTGGCCGACACTGAACCGGTTGCCGTAGCGACTACATCACCGAAAGCGAAGTGGAGCGAATAGGATGTAAGGCAGGTAGCCCAGGCTGCACACGCTCCGTTGAAAAGAATCGTCGGCCATTTTCGGCAAAAGCGGAATGACGAGAGGAGGGCCTCGGTAACGGCCAAAAGAATCGCCGCTTCGTATCCATAAAGCAGCAGGGTCAGGAAAATGAACGTATCAGAAACCGAGATCTGCGAATCGAATTGAGGTATCCGAATCGACATTCTGGAACCAAGGAGCAGCGTTAGGGCTGCGATGATTAGAAACTGTAGATTTAGTGGGGTGGGATCCAGACGGTAAGCCGCAAACAAATAGATCAGACCGCCCGAGACGATCGTGCCCCAAAGGTAGATGCTGGCCAGTCTGTGGCTTCTTGATTCTGATTCAGTTGCCAACGTTGTTCACTCGCGAGACGGGCGACTACGCAAAGGCAAATACATTCATCGCGGTCTCTTCAATTTGTCCGTGGGACGATGAGGAAAGGGGGGCGGGATTTTCGAAGGACATAAGACGCTCTTCGTTTTCGAACGAAGCGGAGGCGCCGTCTACCAAAACGGCCCGCATGCGGACCTGTCCGAGGAGAGCTTCCAAATAACACTGGAACTGATGCAGCACCGGCGCAAGTGAGTCGTTTATTGACACCGCGATCCGTTCGCAGAAACTTTCGAACTGGGGCCAATCTGAGTACATCAGTGCTTCCATACTATCGTTGCGAAACTTCTCCAATCCGGCCATCAGATCGACAATGGTTGACTCACCACCGTGCTTCTCAACTTCTTCAACGAGCTGGCTGAGGGTCAACAGATCCTGGCAAAGCTTGAGAGATTGAAGGTAACGCGCGTCAAAGTTATTGAACAGCCGAGTGCCGACGAGATCTGAATCGAAAACGATTGCGAGACTTACCGTTGACTGTTGGAGGCAGTTAGTAAGAACGTGATGAGCTCGATGAACCTTGCTGAGAACCAAGTGGGGCGCTTTTGTCAGACCGGGATCCCCGTCGGCTTCGAATACGCGGCGCAAGTCGTGACTTAGCGCAAAACTAATTCCGTCCAAGGTGTCGGCCAGGTCCGCAGGTAATGAATCGCAGTTCAAAGCGTCCGTGCGAATAAAGTCGATCAGCACACGCGCTTCGTCGTGTATCAGCTTAAAGAAGGCAAACGTTTGGTCAGCCCTATCGACGTGACGCAGGTGACCTTCGATTAAATCGAGGCATTCCAGCAACCGCAGCATGTCCTGAAATACGGTTCGAACAACTGCCTTAGTCTCTGGACAATCGATTTGGTTGGTCACTCGATCGAGATGCCAACGACAATCGTTATCGCCCGGCCCCTGTGCATGCTCAGGAACGACAGGTGTCGCAAATGCGCAGGACACGGTGGATAAGTGGGAGTTGGAGTTGGTCGAGATCATTGCTGTGGGAGGGAGTTTGTTGTCAGTTCATAAAGATGGTGTCGTAGACATTACGTATGTGATAACCCGATTGCTTGTAAAAACTCTGCGCTTCCTCGTTCTCGTCATTTACAAACAGGCACAGTGATCTGGTGCGCCACAGAAGCATTCGCGCCAGTTGAGACATGCAGCTAAGGCCGTAACCTCGGCGTCGTAGATCTGGGTTGATCCAGACACCTTCAATGTAGGTGTTGTCAGGAGTTTCGGTCACAACTTCAGCCTTGAAGATTAGCTTTTGGTTTTCAGTGATTACCCAGGTGCGACCCTGACTAATACGTCGGGCGTATCGCTCGACGAAACCGAGCGCATCTCTGTCTCGCGGATCGACTCCACTTTCATCACGCGCCATCTCGGCGTGCACGGGAATAACAAGGTCAAGATCGCTGATTGTCGCCAGGCGCAGTTTCGAGGGTGTTGCAACGTCCACGGGCCATCGCAGCTCAAGCAGCAATTGCCGGCCGGCCGCGCGCATTTCCTGACCACCTGTTGCGTAGTAACCCCAAAACTTCTCGAGCCGCTCCTCCTCACACATAATCAGATGTGCTGTGGTGCAGCGCTGAGCGGTTTCCGCGAAAGCCTGAAGCGCTCGATCGGTATTCGTTTCCATTAGTGTTGCATGGCCGATGAGGGCCACGCCTTCAAGCTCACCGAAAGAATCGCGGTACCCATGAAACGCGCCGCGATTAAGAGGATTGACAACACCGTTGTCGCGGATGAGGCCGGAAAGGTAAGCGGTTTGAAGAGGCCGGGCTTCGAGAAATTTCAGCACGTCATCCACATCGGAATCGGCAAGCAACTGGACGCCGGCGTCAGCACGCGGCGCCAGGTACTGAGTAGGATTCGTATTGGTCAAAGGGGAGATTTGCATGATGGTTGGGACCGTTCGGTTGGACAGAACGCTTAGTGTCAGTCGGATAGCAACACGCCATCGCTCAGCAATACACCATCGCTAAGCAAGACACCGTCACTGAGGAGAACTCCGTCGCTGAGAAGTACGCCGTCGCTGAGAAGTACCCCGTCGGACAGCAATACTCCATCCGAGAGCAATACGCCCGCGGGCAGAAGACTAATGCCATTACCAATGGTTGTGCCGTCACTGATCACGATGTTGTCAGACAGTAGAACACCATCTGAAATCATCGTCAGATCGGATAACAGCACGCCATTGCGCTGGATGGTGGCATCGGAGAGAAGCACGCCCAGGTCATAAATCTGCTGATACTTGGTAATCAAAGGCAAACCCTTGGCGTAAGCCTGGTCTGTGATGATTCCCTGGGCCCATGTGAAGGTCGTATCATCGATTGTCGACTGAGGGGTTGGCGCCGAGGATTTGAGCATGGAGGCACCGAGGGGCGTCGCGTTTGTGAGATCGCCGCGGACAAGCTTGGCCAGTCTAACTGCACCTTCTATATTCAACTGTCCTGCACCCTGTTCAAGCATGTTCATGTTCGGAAGTTGTTGGGCGGTGTAAGACAGAACTAACTTGACCATGTTTGGGGTCAGTTTTGAATTAGCCTGAAGTAGCAGCGCTGATGCGCCGGCAACCAGTGGGGCCGAAACAGACGTGCCGCTGAGGTACATCATTTTTTGATTGTTCCTGCCCGGCGCGAGTCCTGTTTCCAAACTCGGATCCTTTTCAACTAACAAGTTGTTTGGTGATTGGGCAAAGATTAGCTTGTTACCAGGCGCGACAAGGTCTGGCTTGATCAGATTGTCGTAGTGCCTAATTTCATTACCGTCAGTCCAATAGCTTCGCGTAGGACCACGTGAGCTATAGGTTGTCATGGCGTCGTCGGAGCGTGAGTTCGTACTAAACGAATTTGTTGCGCCGACGGTGATAGCAGCAGGTTCATTGGCTGGAGCGTGGATAGTGCCATATTGCTTGCGACCGAACTGGTCTTTGCCGTCGTTACCAGCCGCGGCTACGACGACGATGCCTGCATCTACCAACCTGCGAACGGCAATGCAAAGCGGGTCGTTTTTATAAGATGCGATCGCCGGGGCGCCGAGACTCATGTTCACCACCCGAATGTTGTAGGTACCACGATTTGAGAAGGTCCAGTCCAACGCGGTGAGAACTTTTGAAGTAGTGCCCACTCCCTTGGAGTTGAGCACGCGAAGATTGATTAGATTCGCGTTCGGAGCGATGCCGGTGTAACTGCCGCTATACAAGCTACCGCTTCCCGCGGCCGCAGCGGCGATGTGAGTGCCATGCCCATAAGGGTCATCGACGCGATTCTCTCCAGTGAAATCCCGACTGAAGACGACGCGACCGCCAAACGATTTGTGTTCAGAATAGATTCCTGAATCGACAATAGCGATGCCTATTCCAGTTCCATCAAGTGACTGGGTGGTGGTTAATTGGGAACGGACATCGTCTGCACCAGTGGTAGAGCTGACATGACCGGTTGCCACGACTCCTTCGTCGAAAGATATGAACTGCACCTCGTCAAAGGCCGCCAGTTCATCTATGACGCTCAGTGGTAAATCAATGGCAAGTGAGTTGAAATTTTTGAAGTGCTTCTTGATGTGTATGCCGTTCCTGCTGAGTAGTGAATTGAGAAGCCCGCTCATGGGACCGTCGAGTTGAAGGACTACAGGGATCGTATCCTGACTATCAGAGTGTTTGGCTGCACGGACCTTGAGATTGTCCGCCACTTTATTGGCTTTGGTGGTTTGACCGGCCGCTGCACTCGCGGTGTTTACGACAAGCCCGCTACCCGAAATCGATATGAGGATAGAAAAGCAGGTTATGAATGTTGCCAGGAGAGGGCGTTTCGTTTTCTTCATCGTCGTTACCTTCGGAAGCTTGTCATCTTTCAATGGAATGGCCCGTCTCAAGAGACTTCTCGGGGCGCAACCCAATTGGCAACGACTGTGCCAACCCGCACCTCCTATGCGAAAGGTCTGTGGGTGTGAGACTTAAGAGAAGTCGAGCGTTGGTAGACAAGCCGCCAGCAATCACCCTGACAGGTCAGCTTGGAGGAAAAGGCAGTTCAATTTGATAGGATCAGTCATGCTGCAGAAGCTGCCCGAAGACATCGAAGCGCACAGAGATCGTTTCTGGTGCAGAGATCCAGAGCTACGAATCGAAGACGCATCAGCAGCTGAAAGCTTCATCGAGCATGTTGGTTTCTGCGCTGCTCTCACTGACTCGCGACGTCCGGGGCCCTCTCTCTATATTTCGGTTTGTGGGCGTCGAGATGCGCACGCGCCGCGGAATGTTCAGAAGGATCCAGAAATGAGCCTCGCTTGGACGATCAAAGATGACCTCATCCGTCGCGGCCGAGTCTTTTATGGGAAACTGAAGGCCAACCGATCCACTTTCATCGCTCGCCGTTTGGTTCCGCAGTTTAACGCTATTTGGGGTATTACACGGAGACAAGAGGCGTCAGTACTTTCGCCTCCTGCCCAAGACATGCTGAAGGTGCTGCGCAAGGAATGGGAGATGTCGACCCGCGATCTTCGTGGGGCAAGTGGTGTCTCAGATCGCCGCATCTTCAATAAAGCACTGGACGAACTTCAGAGAAAGTTCAAGGTGATTCCTAGCGAAGTGGTATATGAGCCGGTATTTACCTATATCTGGACCTTAACAGAAACCCGATTCCGTGATGAGTTGCAGTCGCCAGTAGGGAGAGAAGATGCCATAAGAGAAATTGCGCGCGCATATCTGAAAGGTGCCGGTATGACACTACGAGGAGAACTAGCTCGTACCACCGGACTGTCCAATCCAGAGGCAGGACTTGGTAATTGGGCTCTGGTTGATGAAGTGTTTGCTGCTCGGTTGGCGCCAGGTGTGTATCGTCTCAGCAAGCTTGGCTGATCAGAACCGCTAATGTTCCGCTGGAGGCTGCGTCGAGCTTTTCAGGAACTCATCAAGGCTCCTACCTTCGAGATCTTGCATCGCCTGCTGTTCCAGATTTGCGATTTCAAGGCCGAGGGGTAGCTGTTCTTGAGAAGACGCCAGTCTCCGTAGCATGAGCTCGGTCTCACTTTGACTGAGGCTACGATTAGCAGCAGCTTCAATTGTCTGTAATCGCGCCTTTGCTTCTGACAAACGAACAGCCGCCTCCCCTCGAAGGTTGCCGACCCTCTCGCGATCTGCCATGAGATCCTTTAACAACGAAGTCGTGTCAACGGCATGGAGATTCTGAGTGCGATTGATCTGTCGCTCGATTCGCAATATCTCGCCACGAGCTCTGGCACCTATACGTGTCGCTGTGAGTCGTGCGGCGAGCGTTTCACAATATGCGTCCGCTAGTAACGGGTTGTGCTGTTCAAGTTCCCGCCAGGTCTTTCGTTCCTCTGAGGACAATTCGGACTGAAACCACGACACCTCTGCTGCCGTAATGCCATCGGCGGCGAGACGATCGCGCAAACGGTTGTGCCACCGCCGCCGATAAAAGGACAGCAAAATGAACAGTCCCAGCCCGACAACTAAACCAACGCCAAGGGAAACAAAGGAGAGGAGCAAATACACCGCAGCTGACTCTGTTGTCGCAGATGCGAGAAAGAGCGCCAAAAAGACGATGGGCACTGGAATAGTGGCTAGCAAGACCGACAACCACATGCTCAAGGTCAATAGTTGAGATACCCTCTGATCGCGCACTTTTAATTTTCCCTGGTCCGCCGGCAGCACGATTTCGTTAGCGGTTTCATTGAAGCTTGTTGCTGATCTTAGCTGCTTAGTTGTCCTTTCGCCAATCTTGCGTGACGGTGAGATACGCGTCGGAGCCAGCTGTACTTGTATAATATGTTCACTTCGGGAGAAAGAGGAGCAGGTATGAGGCAAACTAATCCGCGAACCGTATTTGCCATCGTGTTACTGCTATTCCTGCTGGCTTATTTGACCAGCCACCGCGGCAGCGTAGTGGGCCAGCGACGGAATGATTCGGCGGCTGGCCGCTCGGGAGGTTTAGCAAGGCCGGTGACTATCCCGCTAACAATTCGGGTAAAGGGAACCCCGCGGGAAATAGAGCTCCAGACCGTGGATTTGACTGTTACCGAAGACGGCGATCCGCAAACGATTCTTTCCATCCGGGCCAGGGGCTCTGCCTCACCAGTAGCGCTGATGGTACTTGTCCAGGATGATGTCGTTCGCTCCGTTGCGTTAGAGATTAATGCGCTAGCTGGGTTCATCCGGCAATTGCCGCGCGGCTCGCGGGTGTCCATAGGATACTTGCGAACGGGAACATTGCAGGTGCGTCAAAAGTTTACAAGTGACCTGGATCAAGCGGCCCGATCATTGCGCGTGCCGATCGGGTCAGTTAGCGCTGCTCCATATAATCCATACGTAGAAGTAATCGAAGCGCTTCGAAGATTCGATGCGCAGCCTGTGGGCCGCCGTGCGATTTTGTTAGTTTCAGACGGATTAGATATTTCGCGGGGCGTCGCCTCAAGTGCACCCAGTCAAAGTGTGGACCTTGAGCGGGCTATTACCGAAGCTCAGCGTAAGGGTGTGGCGATCTATTCCTTTTTTGCGCCTACGACGACGTCCGAAAGTAATTCAAGGTTGATCAGCAACGCTCAGGGATCATTGGAGAAGTTGTCTGAGGAGACCGGGGGACGAGCGTTTTTTCAGGGGTTAGGCGCGCCGACGAGTTTCGATCCCTTCATTAAGGAGTTGAACCTTACACTTGATAGACAGATTGCGCTTACGTATCTTTCCACTCATCCTGAGAAGGGTTTCCACCGCGTGAAGATCAGTTCTTCAAGACCTGACGTGCAAGTGAATTATCCTGCGGGTTATTCGCGCAACTAAAAATACATGCAGCGTTCGCGCGATCACTGCACAGACGCGGGAAGTAGTGAGCCCCGACGATCGGTCGCTGTGGCCCATCCATCAGCTAGTCTGCCAATCATTCCGTGAAAGTGGATCTCTCCACTGGAGAGCACAACTACGACGTCGCCAGCTTGGAAGCGGGAATCCTCCATGGGAAACCGGATCACCGTCGCCTGGCCGTTTGTTTGTTCCATTGTCTCATACGAGAAATCGTCAGCATCAACTACGTAGGTTTGCGAATTATTGGCTACTTTTTGTTCGTCTGGCACTGTTTTCTCCTGGTCGACTGCTTCAGGTCGCGAATAGTAACTGATTGAGATTAGCCATTATTCCCGAAAGGATTGGGTTCGACAAACGGCGACTGGAGCAGGGACGCAGAACGTTGCTACTTAACTTGAATGAATGAGGCGAAGAATCCAATGAATCTTGGGTACTTTATTGAACGATTCTCAATGAACCGAGCTGTTTTTGAAGGTCTGATAAGAAACATTGACAGAGTCCAGGCAAGATGGAAACCCTCGCCCGGAAAATGGTCCATTCTTGAGGTCGTAAATCATTTATACGACGAAGAGCGGGAAGACTTTCGGCAACGGCTTGAGATAGTGCTGACTGACCCGTCTCGACAGTTGCCGCCGATAGATCCTGAGAATTGGGTAACCACGCGAACGTATATCGACAGAGAGCTGGAGACGTCGCTCAACAATTTCCTCGGGGAGCGAGAGAAATCGTTGACGTGGCTTAGAGGGCTCACGTTACCCAAATGGGACAACCGTCATGAGCGTGCTGTCGGCGCACTGTCGGCCGGCGACCTTCTAGCCTCCTGGCTTGCCCACGATTTCCTTCACATTCGCCAATTAGCAAGACTTCATTGGCAGTACGTTGGCGCTGTTGCTCAACCGTATCAAACCACCTATGCCGGACCTTGGAAAGAGGTGTAACCAGCAGAGGTTGATTTGCAAGGGTCTCATCGAGAGTCTTGCAACCAACGCTTAGCCCCGCGATGTGACTTCGCCCGTATCGCGTAGCTTTGTTAGAATCACCACTTCAACATAAACAATCGGAGGCAGCATGGAAACTCTACGTCGCAGTTACCTGGCAGCAAGCAGAAGTGTGTTTCTCGTTTTCACTGTGCTCGTGCTCATGAGTTGTGCTGCGGGACAGCACCGAGACTCGCAACATCCGATGGGCCACCACAATAGTCCGGCAGGATCGGCTCCGAGCGAAATACAGGAGTGGGCGAAGGCAAAGTTGGCCAAATCTTCGCGCCATCGGGAATGGGTGAAGGTAAAGAATGGCAACCGCGAAGTCAGCAGTTTTGTGGTCTATCCCGAAGTGAAGAACAAAGCGACGGCGGTAATCGTGATACATGAGATTAACGGCATGACCGACTGGGTGCAGAGCCTCACCGATCAATTAGCTGAAGCCGGCTATATCGCAATCGCTCCAGATTTACTTTCGGGCATGGGGCCCAACGGCGGAGGCACGACCGACGTTGCGACAGTAGGCAGCAATGCGGTAGGTGTCGCGATCCGCGAACTGCCTCCAGATCAGATCACAGGTGATCTCAAAGCTGTCGCCGACTATGTTGGCAAGTTGCCTTCGGCTAATGGGAAAGTGGTCGTCGCAGGCTTTTGTTGGGGCGGCGGGCAATCGTTTCGTTACGCCACCAACAATGCGGGTCTGAGGGCAGCATTTGTCTTTTATGGGCCGCCGCCGATGAACAAGGATCAGACAATCGACAAGGCCGCGCTTAGCCGGATAGCCGCTCCTGTGTATGGCTTCTACGCCGAGAACGACTCGCGTATCAACGCTACGCTACCGGCGACTGTAGAAGCCATGAAGGAATTGAAGAAGAAATTTGATCCTGCCACGTACGAAGGCGCGGGACACGGTTTCATGCGCGCAGGCGAAGCGCCCGAGCCACAGGCGCCCCCGTCAAAAGACAACGAAGAGGCTGACAAAGTAGCCGCTGAGACCTATCAAAAGGCACTTGCCGCTTATAAAGCCAACAAGAAAGCGCGCGATGAAGCATGGAAGCGTTGGAAGAAAATCCTGGCGGCGATCTAGAAAAGTGTTTCCGGAAGTGGGCAGAACGCTAGCTTGCCTAAAGACGGCCCGGGTGGTGCGACAGAAAATGACTGACTGGTAATCCCTGTTTGGTGCTTCGTTTCGTCGTGCTCGTTGGTCGGATGTCTTCTTAGTCTGCTTCGCTCAATACCTCGAGTCCCCAAGCATTAAAGCCACAACAAGCAATGTCGCTCAATCACACCAAGCCTGAAGAGTTAAATGTTCGGTGTTGCATAGCGGGCGGAGGTCCGGCAGGAATGATGCTTGGGCTATTGTTGGCCCGAGCCGGTGTTGACGTAGTTGTGCTGGAGAAGCATGCGGATTTTCTGCGAGATTTTCGAGGCGACACGATTCATCCGTCGACGCTGGAAGTCATGCACGAGCTAGGCATCCTTGATGACTTCCTTACGCGGCCGCATCAGGAAGTCGACCAAATCGGAGGACAAATTGGCCAGGAGTTTGTAATTCTCGCCGACTTTTCACATCTGCCAACTCGCTGCAAGTTCATCGCCTTCATGCCCCAATGGGACTTTCTGGATTTCCTGGCCCAGCATGCAAAACGTTATCCAACATTTCGTCTAAAAATGCAGACGAAGGTCACTGGTTTGATTGAAGAGCAGGGGAGAGTAGTGGGGGTGCATGCTGTGACTCCATCGGGCCAACTGGATGTCAGGTGTGATCTCGTCGTGGGCGCTGACGGCCGCGCTTCAGTCGTTCGCGAACGCGCTCACCTGGAGGTTCGGCAGTTTGGTGTGCCAATAGACGTTTTGTGGTTTCGATTATCTCGGCTTCCCGAAGATGGTGGTCAAACGCTCGGACGGATCGTCGACGGCAAGATAATGGTCATGCTCTACCGAGAAGATTACTGGCAATGCGGGTTTGTTATTCAGAAGGGCGAGTTTGAAAGAATCAAGGAAAGAGGGCTTGAGTCGTTTCGCGAGGATATTGCTATCATCGCACCATTCGTGCGTCAGCGCGTTGGCGAGTTGAAGGCCTGGGATGACATAAGGTTGTTGACGGTACTCGTTGACCGTTTGCGCCAGTGGTACCGCTCAGGGTTGGTGTGTATTGGCGACGCCGCCCATGCGATGTCGCCGATTGGAGGGGTAGGAATAAACCTCGCGATCCAGGACGCAGTCGCAACGGCAAACATTCTATTTGACGCACTAAGAAAAAAGGCGGTGTCTGTGAAGGACTTGGAAAGCTTGCAGAAGAGGCGTGAGTTGCCGACCAGAATCACACAAGGGGCGCAGGTTCTCATTCAGAACCAGGTGATTGGACGGGTGCTCGGCAGTAGGCAGGTGTCATTGCCGTGGCCGGTTAGACTCTTTCAACGCTTTCCTGTGCTACGTCGCATTCCTGCACGATTGATCGGTATTGGCTTTCGGCCCGAGCACGTTCGGTCCCCGGAGTTTATGCTATTGATACCGAATGGCAGCGGATTGAAGGGTTAAGAGTGCGACTGTGCGGACGGGAAGGGCGTCGGCAGCGAGCGGCAGGTACTGGGGCGGCTAGTGGGGCTCGAACCCACGACCTCTTGATCCACAATCAAGCGTTCTAACCTACTGAACTATAGCCGCCATAGGAATAAAACAACACGAACCTAATGAATGCCCCCGGCAGGACTCGAACCTGCGGCCCTCTGCTTAGCTTCCAGCATCAGGCTTTCCCTGACGGCCCGCGTAAGCGGGTTTGCTGGCTGGACTATATCTTGGACATCGCAGTCCCGGCCCGTATAGTCTCTGAGGAGCCCCTTGCCATCATCGATGAGAAAGGTTTCCTGCGGATTACCCAATCCTCCTGGCTTGTTACTCAACTTCGAGTACCAGAGGCTCTAAGGGCGTTCCCGCATATGGGGCCGTCCACTTAATGAGTTCCATGCTTTCCTCATTAAGGCTCCAACAAGGCAGATGCTCTATCCGCTGAGCTACGGGGGCGCATGTCAGGCGCGGTGATGTTAGCACGCGGTTTACCTTGACCGTCAACTTGTAGACTTGGGGTAAAAAAATAAAGAGATCGCCCATCACCTCGGGCGATCTCTTTGGTCTCATTGCCAGTCTGGGCCTAAGCAGCCTGTGACTGTTCAGTTTCCGCGAACACACGACGACCGTTCAGCGCGTCATCGATAATCTCTCTCACGGCCGAAGTGTCAGGATTTACATCCATTCGATCGCAGGCTCGCAAATGTCGAAGAATCCCCTGTGTGGCAATTTCGAAAGCCACTCCTGACAGTTTCGAATAGCGTCTCGCTTGAATATGGTCAATTCTCAGAATCCGCTCATCGAGCGGTAGGTGTCTATCAAAAGTCACGGTTTACTTTTCATCCTCCAAGACCGCCACTGCGGCTAATTTTTAAGTGCAAAGCTTAGATGCGTTAACAAATGTTCAGGATGCAGATCCGTTGCATTTCGCAACAATTTCCCGCTCGGAACAGATCCTGTTTCCGATATCCAAAATTTTAGGAGTTCGGCGAAACTACGGATTATACCGAAGAATAACGAGAAAAGCCACACTTTTTTATGGGGTCTTAGTAGTCGGGTGGGTGTATCAGTGGGACACGCTTGTTTGCTTGGGTGGGATGGGATCCAACGCAAAAACGCCTGCTGTGGGCCGGCCTCGGCGACAAAAACGTAAGCGCCGCCCCGTGTTCACCAAATATGAACTCAATAGGCGGCGCTTTAGGCTCTAGTTAGAAGTCGATTCCGACTACATTATTTCTTCGGTAAAACTGTGTCTTTCATGCCTTTGCCAACGCGAAACTTCAACGTCGTTTTAGCGGGGATTTGGATGGTTTCTCCGGTTGCAGGATTGCGGCCCTCTCTCGCTTTCCTTTCGGATTTCACGAGTTTGCCAAAGCCGGGAAGCACGAATTCTCCATTCGATTTCACTTCACGCGAAGCGAGATTGTAGAGTTCATCAAAAAACTCCTTCACCTGGCCACGCTTCATCCCAGTTTTTTCTGCAAAATGATTGAAAACTTCCGACTGCGTCATGCGCTTTCTGCCTGTCGCGGCTTTGGTCGCCATAGTCTGGTGTAACACCTCCGATGAGACTTAATTAAAAAGCTGTTCATGCACTCATATATCACACTCAACGACCAAAGTCTCCAAGAATTGTCGATTTTTGGCCGCCTTTTTTGAAAATTTTCGTGCATATCGACCGTCAGGACAAGGAACCGTGAAGCCGTGGTTAAGGCAAAGGAAACTATTCGGCGAAAGCGATGGTCGGGCGAGAGGATTCGAACCTCCGACCTCTCGGTCCCAAACCTATGGTTCGGAAAAAACGTAAGTATTTGCCTTTTCTAAAGTTGCAGCCACCACAGATTTACTAGGGTTTTTACATTCGGTCCCATTCTTTACTCTTCGCTACACGTCGCGTGCTGAGAATTCTGTCCACAAATTGGCCACACAGATTGGAGCAGCTTACCATGCTGAAGGCCAAAACTTTCTATAAACGATGTTACGACATTTATGGCTTCGGCCCGCCGTGGCGTATCAAGTGCTTGCGCTTCTCAACCAGTTACTTAAAGTCATACGCGAAGCCTATATG
>JALZOO010000261.1 GCA_030913905.1 Acidobacteriota bacterium | reverse complement strand
AGGCCCGGCACGCCCGCCAGGTTCGCAGTCACTGTGTAGATGTCGTTCAAATACATCGCGAGTGGGTTGTCGACCTTTTCGCCAAGCATGAACGCCGGTGTTGGCGCGGTCGGGGTGATGATCGCATCACAGCTTTGAAAAGCATTCTGAAAATCTTTCTTAATTAGTGACCGCACCTGCTGCGCCTTCCGATAATACGCATCGTAGTAACCCGCCGACAATACATAAGTTCCCAACATGATCCGGCGTTTAACTTCCGGGCCAAACCCTTCATCGCGCGTTTTACGATACATCTGGCGCAACTCGGGCGCGTCTTCGGCGCGAAATCCGTAGCGCACGCCGTCGAAGCGGGCCAGGTTAGACGACGCTTCCGCGGTCGCGATGATGTAGTAAACAGCGATGCTGTGTTTCGCATTTGGCAGTTCTACCTCCACCACCTCGGCTCCCAGATCTCGATAAACGTTGACCGCGGCTTCGACTGACGCACGGACTTCAGCGTCGAGTCCTTCACCAAACAGCGACTTTGGGAAACCAAGCCGCGCGCCTTTTACTTCGCCGCTCATCTCTGCGGTGTAGTCGGGAACCGGCACGTCAGCAGTAGTTGCATCGTGTAAATCACGGCCGGCGATAACTCCTAAGACGCGTGCGACATCGACAGTGCTGCGCGCGAACACGCCCACTTGATCCAGCGACGAAGCAAAAGCGACGAGGCCATAGCGGGAATTGCGCCCGTAAGTTGGTTTCAAACCGAAGACTCCGCAGAGCGACGCAGGCTGTCGCACTGATCCGCCGGTATCGGAACCCAAGGCGACGGGGACAATGCCCGCGGCTACCGCCGCCGCTGATCCGCCGGAAGAACCACCCGGCACTCTGGTAACGTCCCAGGGATTTTTGACTGGCCCAAACGCGGAGTTCTCATTGGAAGAACCCATAGCGAATTCGTCGCAGTTTGTTTTTCCCATCACGACCGCGCTGGCGCCAAACAAGCGTTCGATGACCGTCGCATTATAGGGTGGATGGTAATCACCGAGGATGTGGGAACCACACGAGGCTTGGAGTCCCTTTACGCAGATGTTGTCTTTGATTGCGATCGGAATGCCGGCGAGTGCGCCGTCTTTACCAGACTCAGCCCTTTGCAGAGCATTGCCGCTGCGGTCGATCTCGAGAAACGCATTCAGCGTTTCGTTGAGCTTCTCCGCGGCGTTTATCGACGACTCAACTGCAGCAGACGTCGTCGTCTTGCCACTGGAAATGCTTGCATTTATTCGATCAATCTCACTCATGGTTAAACTGCCGGGGCTTAGAATAGAACCCACCCGCTACCGCAGGTGGTACTGACAACAACAGCTTTGCCTCAAAGGTCAAAGCCGAAGCCGCACCAGCGAAAGACCTTTTGGGGCAGGCTGGACAAGAACCGCCCACTCCTACAGCACCTTTGGCACGCGGAAATGACCTTCAGCGGCGTCGGGAGCTTCGGCGAGTGCGAGTTTCTGACCGAGCGAAGGTATTATCACATCGTCGCGCGCTGAATCAGTTTGTTCACCCTCAGGCGTCAGCCCGCCCAGCGACGGCTCGACATCTTTGGTGTCCACCGCGTTTAGCTGCTCGACGTAAGTAACAATCTCAGCCATTTGCGGCGCAAAGATCTTCAACTCATCCGGCGTAATCTCCACGTGCGCCAGTTGCGCTACTTTTTCAACATCTTTTTCGGTGATTGGCATTGTCTTCGATCCTGGCGTTCAGCTTTGTTCAGTGCGTCGCACGCAACTCAAGGCCGCGCCCAAAAAAGCTTTGCGTAAACCTGCATCATCGATAGCAGCGGCAGCCGACAACAACTCAATCGGAATAGCCGCGCTACCTTGCCGCGCCGAGGGCTCGCCGCTTTCGCCCCCGACTCTTGCGATGCTCTTGAAGGTGTCAGCATCAATGCGAAATTCGATCGACTTCACCAGCGGCTGCCCGAGCACCGAGTTAAGCCGGTACAGCAAATGGCTCTGCATCTGTTCAAGTTGCTTTTGCCAGATGCGATCGGCAACGGCTACCACGAGCGTGTCCGCTACAAACTTCAAAGGCACTGCCTGACTACTCAGCGCCTCGCCGACAGCATGTTTCCAACTGACGATGCACGCAGCTTCCGCGACCTCCTCGGCCGAGCCCGAGGCGGCGAGTATCGCCGGGATCGTGTTAATGAGTTTGTCCATTGGGTCGCGCCGTTATTCGCTACCGACGGCTTCAATCTCCATTGCATCCATTGCGGAACCCCGACGCGTCGGCGTAGCGAGCGGATGCCAAGCGGCAAGTTATCTACAACGTTTCTGTGAAGTCACTCGATGCAAAGTTGACCTTAGCATCCGCTCGCTACCGCTCGCGGTTCTGCAATGTTAGATTTGCGTCCGACCTAAACTAAAATTGATTTTGGAGTGTAGCGGACAACTGTTTAGCCCCACAACCTTGCTGAAGGAAAAACTTATTCTTGCGTCAAAGAGTGCGCGACGCGCTGAGATTCTGCGCGCGGTCGATTGGCCGTTCCAGGCTGTCGCAGCAAATATCGACGAAACTCGCGGCGTATCCGAGGATGCGATTGCTTACGTCAAGCGGTTGGCGCGCAAGAAAGCAGAAACCGTCGCTGCTAAAATCTCTGACGGACTCGTACTTGGTGCGGACACTGTCGTCGTAGTCGATGACGAAGTACTGGGCCAGCCGTGTGACGACGAGGACGCGCAACGAATGCTGCGCCTGTTAAGTGGAAAGTGGCACCAGGTAGTTACTGGGGTGGCTTTGTTGCGTGCCGGGAATCACTCCGAAAGCGGGGTCCCCAGCGGGGCAGCCCCGCTGGTGTGCAAGTCGTTAACCGATCACGAAACAACGCGCGTCCGCTTTTGTGAGATGTCTGCCGAAGAGATCGACTGGTACGTTTCGACCGGCGAACCGCGTGACAAGGCGGGCGCCTACGCGATTCAGGGCAGCGCCGCTCTCTTCATCGAAGAGATCGAAGGCGACTACTTCAACATCGTCGGCCTGCCAGTCCGTTTGGTTTATGAGTTGCTGAGGAAAATGTAATGCAAACTTTAGTTTGCGTCGGGCGCCGGTACATCTCCCTTCTCCCCCTGGGAGAAGGGTTGGGGAAGAGGGCTTAAGCGAGAACAGCACCGATCTTTTTAGTAGGGCTGAGAAACTGCTGAAGGGGCTTCCCGTCAAAGCCCTCTCCCTAACCCTCTCCCAAAGGGAGAGGGAATAGGATCCGGATGTCTCCTCGCCCTCCCAGAGGGAGAGGGAATATCTCAGAACATCACGCTGCCGCCGTCCACATTAATCGCCTGCCCGTTTATTCCGCGTCCTTCTTCCGAAGCCAACAACAAAGCCAGCGCCGCAACTTCACCGGGCTCGATTATCCGGTTCTGCGGGCTCATCTTCTTTAGTGATTCCATTGCCTGTTCGGAGGTAAGCGATGTTTTGCTGGTAATGTTTTGAATTCCGCGAGTCGTCATCTCAGTATCAACGTAACCCGGACAGATCGCGTTGACCGTTATCCCTTTGGTCGCGACCTCCAAAGCGGCGGAGCGCGTGAGTCCGAGTACTCCGTGTTTGGAGGCTGAATAAGCTGCGATGTAGGGACCGCCCGTCTTGCCTGCGATGGAAGCGATGTTGATGACGCGGCCCCAACCCCGCTTGAGCATCTCGGGCAGCGCTGCTCGCGTACAGTAAAACGTGCCTGTAAGGTTGATAGCCAGGTGGCGATGCCAAAGATCGTCGTCCGTTTTCGTAATCGGCGAACTCTCGGCGATGCCCGCGTTGTTGACCATGATGTCCGGAGCGCGTCCGAACTGTTCGTTAACCGCAGTAAACATCCGCTCGATGCTTTGCACATCGGAAACGTCACACACTACGGCCAGCGCCTTTGTTTGAAACGCTTCAATCTCGCGAGCGACCTGCTGGACCTGCTCCAGCGTGCGCGCAGCGACAGCGACCTGTGCGCCTTCGCGCGCGAACTGGAGTGCAATCGCGCGGCCGATGCCGCGGCCGCCGCCGGTGATAAGTGCCAGCTTGTCTTTTAGAATCATCGTCGTTGGCTTTTCAGTCTCAAGTCTCAAGTCTCACTGTCATAACATGTGGAGCGACCGAAACCTCGACGCATCTTGAAACATGAGACCTGGGACTTAAGACTTTTTTACCGACCTGTAAAGTTTGGTGGGCGTTTTTCCAGAAAAGCCTTGACGCCTTCGGCTCCGTCTTTCGACTCGAAGCAGCGCATCTGCGCTTCAGTTTCGTAACGAAGCATCTCTTCGAGCTCCGCGGCCTGGCTCATGTACACAGCATGCTTGGCAGCGCCCAGGGCGATGGGTGGCGCGTCACGCAAACGTTCGGCGAGCTCGCGAGTTGCACCTTCCAGGTCGTTTGGCTCCACGACCTTATTTACAATTCCCAGCCGTAAAGCTTCCGCAGCATCCATCGCCTCGCCGAGGAAAAACATTTCACAGGCTTTGTTTGGTGTCACCAGTCGCGGCAGAAAATAAGTGCCGCCCCAATCGGGATGAAGTCCGACTTTGACGAATGACTGGCTGAAGCTGGCCCGGGTGGAAGCAACCCGTAGATCGCAAGCAAGGGCCAGGTTACAACCTGCGCCTGCCGCCGCCCCATTGATGGAACCAATCACTGGTTTGGTCATCTGATGAATCGCGGTGACCACGCGGCGTGCAGAGCCAAGCAAACGCGAAAACTCCTCGGCATCCTGCTGTTCGATCAATTCGGCCATCGCAGCCACGTCGCCGCCGGCGCAGAACGCGCGCCCCGCTCCGGTGATTATGACCACATGTACAGTTCGATCACTGCCGGCATTTTCCAGCGCTTCCGCGAGATCGCGCCGCATGTGTCCAGCAAGCGCGTTCAACTTCTCCGGACGATTCAATGTGATCGTTGTGATTCCGGAATCTTCGCTAACGTCGATTTGTTCGTACATAAGAGCCGTGAATCGTAAATCGTAAATGGTAAATAGTTAAGGACGGACAATGAACCGCAAGTTAAGCCTGGATTCCTTCACTGTCTAGCTCTGGCTCTGAACTATTCACGATTTACGATTTACTATTTACCTTTGAATTGAGGCTTGCGTTTATTGACGTAGGCGTCCAGTCCCTCGCGGGCGTCTTCGGATTGAAAAAGCTGTTGCTGCAACTCGCGCTCGAGCGCGAGCGCCGACTCAAAAGCAATCTCGCCGCCCGTCTGCACACTGCGCTTGATTTTGCCAACCGCTTGCGACGCCTTGTTGGGCGCGGTGAACTGCCTCGCGTATTCGACAACTTTCTGCATAAACTCTTCACCCGACGCTGCGTCAAGAACCTGGTTGATGATTCCCAACTCCAGCCCGCGTTCGAAATCAAATAGTTGTCCGGTAGCCATCAGTTCTATCGCTTTCGACTTGCCGACGATGCGAACCAATCTTTGCGTGCCGCCGGTCCCTGGCAACACGCCCAGGGAAACTTCCGGCAGTCCCATCTTGCCTGCGCCATTGCGCGCGAGTCGAATATCAGCGGCCAGCGCAACCTCCAAACCGCCGCCGACACAATGGCCATTGATAGCCGCGATCACCAGCTTCGGCGTCTGTTCCAGCCGGCACAATGTTTCGTTGGCGTGTAGGCAGAAGAAGTATTTGAACGTCGGTGTGACGTCGGCAAGCATGTTGATGTTCGCCCCGGCCGAGAAAAACTTTTCACCATTGCCGGTGATGACGATCACCTCAACATCTTCGTCCATGCGAGCCGCGAGGATGGCGCGGTCAAGTGCCTGCATCATCTCGTAGGTGTAGGTATTCGCGGGCGGATCGCTGAGCGTTAAAAATGCAATTCGGTCCTGCGTTCGAGACTGAACGAGATTGTCCGTTCCTCGTCCCTGCTCCACCTGTGCTTCAGCTTCTGCCATGTCTTCTCCGCAACTGTTATTTTGCCTCGCCCGAGACGCCGCGCCAGACGCTTAACGGTTCGGCCATCCGATTGGAGGCGAAGTCTAAATCTGAAATTGGTGAGTCGGCAACAAATCCGCACAGGAATAAGCGCGTTACGTTGTCAACCAGTTCTGATACTTTCAGCTTTCCCTGTGGATCATACCAGTTGTAGATCCAGTTCATCATTCCAAACAGCGCATAAGTTGCAACCGTCAGATCGATTTGGGAACTGGCGTCCTGACCCTGCTGAATGTCTTTAAGGATCTTTCGGGCCAGCTTCGTGTAGTTTTCTTTCTTGGTGGAGACGTGTGTGTGTAGATCCCCGGCCAGCGACTCGGCTTCGTGAGAAAGCACCTTCATCTCAGCCATGTTAGCCGCGAAGAAAGAGAGATGATTGTCGATGAAGATCCGCAGTTTGTTCAACGGATCATCAATGTCAGAGAGTCGTTGTTCCAGTCGTTCAAGCACCCGGCCAAAACAATTATCCTGGATCAGAAAGAGAAGCTCTTCCTTCGACTTGCAGTAATGATACAAGCCGGCAAGACTGACGCCGGTCGCGCGTGAGATGTCTCGCATGGTAGTGGAGTGATAATTCTTCTCGGCAAAAATACGCGCTGCGTTGCGGAGAATAAACTCCAGCTTCTGATCGTATCGGGAAATTTCGAATTTCGGATTTCGAATTTCGGATTGGGCTGTGCTTTGAATAGTTTCCTTCACGACTAACTGACCTCATCGAATTACCACGGAATCCGCAATTCGACATCCGCAATCCGAAATTCACAGTCGAACGTATTCAAACTCAAACGGCTTGCCCTTAATGCCCGCCGCGGGAGGAGCAATCCAGTTGGCAATCTTTCCCGGCTCAGTCACCGGATGCATCAAAGTCCCTACGTACTCTCGATCCTCAATTGTCGGCAGCCACTCGGCTTTACGTCGTTCAAATTCATCCTGCGAAATCAAGTTGCCCTCAATGTCGAAATAGTGACCGGCGTATTCACCGACGTGCCGGTGGAACCGCGGATTGGGAAGAAACAGCCTTTCGCTAACGCCTTCATCAGCTAACGACTTGTTCCAGCGCGCTAATCCTTTTTCGCAATCCTTCACATACTCGCCACGCAAAACTTCGTTCAGCGCATTACGCAGCGGCACATCGCGAGTCGTGAGACGCCCGTTGTCCACGACGGTCATCATAAAGTTTTGATTAGCTGCCGTGTGATCCTGGTACTGTTCCTGTTCCTTGTACCGTCCCTTTAGGCCGGCGGCGAAGAAGTCGGCGGAGTTTGAACTAATCTCACCACCAAACAGATCGAGCGAATAACTAAACCAGAAATTGATGTGTTTCTGGATGATATCCAAAGGAATACCGCCGAGCTCGCGAACGTCGCCTTGTTTCATCAACTGGGCCGTTCGCTTCACCACGCGATTCAAACCAGTGTCGCCAACAAACATGTGGTGCGCTTCTTCGGTCAGCATGAATTGGCAAGTTCGCGCCAGCGGCTCGAAGCCTGATTCAGCGAGCGCAGAAAGCTGATACTTGCCGTCACGGTCGGTAAACATCGTAAAGCAGAAAAAGTTAAGCCAGTCGTCGCACGGCTGGTTGAAAGCTTCGAGGATGCGTGGCTTGTCCGGGTTACCACTACGCCTTTCGAGCAGCGCGTCGGCTTCATCGCGGCCGTCACGGCCAAAGTAACGCTGCAGCAGGTAGACCATGGCCCAGAGATGCCGGCCTTCTTCAACGTTAACCTGAAACAGATTTCGAAGGTCGTAAAGTGAGGGACACGTCTGACCGAGCTGCCGTTGCTGTTCAACCGAAGCCGGCTCGGTGTCACCCTGGGTCACGATGATGCGGCGCAGCGAGTTGCGGAATTCTCCAGGCACTTCCTGGTAGACGGGCTGACCGTAGTTATCGCCAAAACCGATCGTGGCTCCGGGATCTGCGGGCTTCAGGAAAATACCCCAGCGATAATCCGGCATCTTCACAAAATCGAAGTTGGCCCAGCCATCCGGCTCGACACTGATTGCCGTGCGCAGGTAAACGTCCTTCTGCTGGAAACCTTCGGGACCCATCTCCTGCCACCAGGCAAGATAGTTTGGCAGCCACTTTTCCAGCGCGCGCTGAAGTTTTTTGTCTTCGGATAGGTTTACGTTGTTAGGAATGCGTTCGTATAAGTTCATAATTCCTCAAAGAGGGTGACAAGTGACGAGTGACAAGTGACGAGCCAGAAGCCCGGTTTACTTATCACTTGTTACTTGTCACTCGTCACGGTCTTAAGTTCTCTTGAAATCAAACTGTGCTTGCGTCGGCTTGCCGTAGTTCGTCAATGCGCCTTTTTCGCCGACGGCATTAGGCCGCTGAAAGATCCAGTTTTGCCAGGCAGTCAAACGTCCATAGATCTTCGTGTCCATCGTTTCCGGACCGGCAAACCGGAGAGATGCCTCCATCCCCGTCAGCGCATCGGGCGACAAAGAGGTTCGCTCCTCAATCGCAACGCGAATTTCGTCTTCCCAGTCGAGATCGTCGGGAGCGAACGTTATCAATCCAGCCTCGTCGGCTTCCGCAGTGTTGAAGCCGCCGTCTCGACCGAGTATCTCGTCCACTTTTTCCGGCGTGGCAATGAAGCGCGATTGAAGGCGCGTCAATCCGTTGCTCATTAGAAATGCACCGCCGTTGAGCGCCGAAGCATTGATTGAGATCTTCTCCGCGTCAGGATCGTTGAGCATGAAGCTGCGATCAGACGCGAGCAGAAGCTCGAGCAAACTGCCTGCGAAGCAACTACCGGGTTCGACAGTGGCAAAGAAGCTTTTCGCCGTAAGATCAAGCCTTCGTAAAACGCGCGCCATGAAAAGCTGTATCTCGCGAATCAGCCAGTGGTCCCCATTCGCGGCGAGCGCCTTATCTACAGCCAGCACATCCTGGACGTTGCCTTCGGTTCGTAGGCATACAAGCCCAATCTCCGGTTCGTTCACGCGCAGGTGAAGCAGCGCATCATCCAGCTCACGAAATGCGCGTAGGGGCCAATACGAGTCACCTAGTTCTTGTATTTCGTTCGGGTCAGTGGGCAGGTCAGCTTCCGGCCCACGTACGGTTAAGTCCGCGTAGCGCTGCTCGCGATTGACAACCAGAGTGACGTATTTGTATTCGACGCCGGCAGGTTTCAGTTCTTTCTCCAACGGATTCAGCTTGATGCCGTAACTCAAACTGTTAGTTTGCGTCGCAGCGTTATCACCCAATCCGGCAGCCTCGGCGTCATCACGCAAACTAACACTTTGCGTTTTACCGGCTGCCAGGTCTCGTACTCGCGCATCAATCGACTCCTGGAATTTACTGGTTGGGAAATAGTCGTTAATCAATCCCCATTCTTTCGCGCGTTTTCCTTTTAACCCTTCGGCCAAGGTCGAAAATACGTCGGCGCGATCGCGTCGGATTTTTCGCTTGTCGACCAGGCGGGTCAAACCACCGGTGCCCGGAAGCACTCCTAACAGCGGCACCTCGGGAAGGGAAACAGCGGAATTGCCATCGTCGACGAGGTATATCTCATCGCAAGCGATCGCTAGCTCGTAACCGCCGCCCGAGGCTGTCCCATTGAGCGCGGCGACGTAGCGCCGTCCGGAATGTTGAGAGTCATCTTCGATTGAGCAGCGAGTTTCGTTTGTGAACTTGCAGAAGTTGACCTTGAAAGCGTGCGAAGATGTGCCGAGCATGTAGATGTTTGCGCCGGCACAGAAAATCCGTGGCTTGAGACTGGTGACCACAACCACCTTCACCTGCGGATGCTCGAAACGAATCCGCTGCACAGCGTCCGCAAGCTCAATGTCGACGCCGAGGTCATAGGAATTAAGTTTCAGTTTGTAGCCCTCGGCGAGGGTTTCGTCCTCTTGAACATCCATGCTCAGAGTTGCGACCGCGCCGTCAATCGCTAGCTTCCAGTGTTGATACTGCTCAGGTGAAGTTTGAAAATTAATCATGCACTCCTCATTAACCGGCCTGACTACTGCGCCACTAGCTTCTGGCGCATTCAGGCGCCCATGGCCATTCGAACGTTCGTTCGGGAACGGCAAATATTAGGACTTTCATAGGAATTCCGTCAAGTTTGGGGGCAAGGGACGACAGCTTAAGTTGGCTGGGCTCCAATTGATTTGGCATCTCCGCCGTTCAATAAGAGAGGAAATTTCGCGCGTGGACGACGACGGTTTCGCACATTCTCTTAGGCAGATTTTCAGCATCGAGCTAAAAATGTCGTCGATTGAGGCTTCCTTGACAGCTTCGCGGTGTGGCGCGTAGGGTTTCAGCCCTTGGTGGCTAGGCCTGCTTCGAACTCGAAATATGGACAAGCAGCGATGCGCGTCCTACCGGAGGCGAATCTGTTCTGGTGAACGGCGCGGTCTTCAAAACCGTCAGTGAGACTGTGAGAACAGGCTCAGGTAGGTTCGATTCCTACACGCCTCCGCCAATCGCCAGTAGGCAGGAAGCAGAAGGCAGTAGGCGCAGGTAAGAGCCAGTTGGTCTTCATCAATCGGCAATCGGCAGTCGGCAATTGGCAATGAGAGAGTGGATTGCTCTTAACATGACTCCGGGCATCGGACCTCGCGCCGCTGCCAAGCTTCTGGAGCGGTTTGGGTCCGCGGAAGGCGTGTACAACGCTACCCGCGCGGAACTCGAGAAGGTCCGCCTGCTTCCGGAAGCAGTCGATAGCATCATCGCCCGCGACCGGCACGAATTGGCCGAAGCCGAGCTGGTCAACGTTAGGAAATATGGGGGCGAGATTCTGATACTCGACGACGGTGTTTATCCCACATCGTTGAGAGAGATATACGATCCACCGGTCGCCTTTTATGTGAAGGGCGCCTGGTCAGAGTCTCTGGACCAACCATGCGTCGCCATTGTGGGCTCGCGACGATGTTCAACGTATGGACAGAATGCAGCGACCATGCTGGCCCGCGACCTGGCCCAACGCGGAGTAACAATCGTATCGGGCTTCGCACGCGGAATAGATGCAGCGGCGCATCGAGGTGCGATTGAAGCGGGCGGCCGAACGGTGGCCGTGCTTGGTACGGGTCTCGACCAGATTTACCCGCGCGATCACAAGAAGCTGGCGGAAGAGATTTTGGATGCAGGCGGCGCGATGGTGACACAGTTTCCACTGGCCACTCCGCCGGTCTCGGAAAACTTTCCTTACCGAAACCGCATCATTAGCGGGTTGAGCCTGGGAGTCGTGGTGGTTGAGGCGGCGGAGAATTCTGGTTCATTGATAACTGCACGGCTAGCCATCGAGCAAAACCGGGAAGTATTTGCCGTGCCGGGAAACATCACTTCTCGAAACTCGTTTGGCACGAACTATCTGATCAAGGGAGCGGGCGCAAAGTTGGTACAGCAATGGCAGGACATAGCCGCGGAACTGCCGCCGCAAATAGCCGCGAAGCTTTTGCCGCCGCCGCTAAGTGATAAAAAGAAGGAGAAGTCGATGGCGGACCAATTGGCGATGGTTCCGCAAGGGCTAACGGGGTACGAGCAGTCAGTGTTCAGGTTGCTTTCACACGACAACCCGGCGCACATCGATGCGTTAGTAGACCAGAGCAGGATCTCGATCCCGGATTTAACAGCGGCCTTGCTGACATTGGAAATGCGAGACTTGGTAAGGGCGCTTCCGGGCAAGTGCTTTGTCAGGAAAATGTGAAGACGTTAACCGTGGCGACTATCCTGATCGACAAGCCGATTTCAATCGCGGATCTTCGCGAGGCCGGAGAAGAGTTGTACGGCGATATGGTGAAGGCTGTAGTTGATGTTAAGAAAGAAATAATGGCGGCTGGCGCTGAATTGCACGCTGATGAAGAGGCCTTTCTGATCGAAAGAAATTCAGAGCAAGAGAACCTGTGGGGAATCAACTTGTACACTAGCCGGCAGGGGCCTGACATGTTGGAGTTTGACTCCATGATTAACATCCGACCTCGTCAAAACAACAGGTCGCGAGGAGTGGAAGATGTAAACGTGCGGGAACGAATAATTCAGATCGTGAGCGGATTAGTGCAAAACGAATAACGATGACTACCTATCATCCAGAACTGGCCGCCGGCCGCTGGTCGAGCTTCTCGATTGCGGAACAGCTTGGGAACGTCGGCAGCGAATACGAACGTGCCCTTCGCTGGAAGAGCCGGGGAGACACCGTCCGCTTTGAGCATGCCTTCGCCCGAGCGCTGGAGCTGTTGGATTTGACGATCTCTGATCCGCGTTGGAAGAATCATCGACTCAAAGAACTCACAAGATTGCGGGAAGTGATATGTGACGAGCTCGACAGCAAGATACGCGAATTCAATGACCTTACTGACTTGCGGGAGTATTTCCTCTATTTCGGGATCCTCGCGCGAAACGAACGAGACAAAAGTGTCTCAATAACATCGTAACGAATGGCAAAAAACTTAGTCATAGTTGAATCGCCGGCAAAGGCGAAGACGATTAACAAATATTTGGGAAAGGACTATCTGGTTAAGGCCTCGATAGGCCATATCAAGGATCTGCCTTCAAAAGGACTCGGTGTCGACGTCGATGACGATTTTAAACCTACCTATGAAGTAATTCCCGATACTCGGAAACGAAACAACAAAAAGATTGTGGCGGAGCTGAAGAAGGCCGCCAAGGAAGCAGATACCATCTATTTCGCCGCTGACCCTGACCGAGAGGGTGAAGCCATTTGCCAGCACCTGGCAGAAGAAATTGTCCCGAAGCGTCCTGCGAAGCCCACTTTTCGGGTTATGTTTAATGAGATCACGAAGCGCGCGGTCAACGAGGCTTTCGATCATCCGAAACAGATTGATCAGAACCTGGTTGATTCTCAGCAGGCCCGCCGAGTGCTCGACCGGCTGGTCGGTTACAAGGTTTCGCCGCTCCTTTGCCGCACCGTGGGGGGAAAACTAAGCGCAGGTCGAGTCCAGTCTGTCGCGCTGAGAATGGTGGTCGAGCGTGAGCGCGAGATTGAGAAGTTCATCAAGACCGAGTACTGGACCATCGGCGCCAATCTTACTGCTAAGCTTCCGCCGGCGTTCGATGCGCGGTTATTCAAAGTCGGAGACCAGACAGTCAAGACCGGGGGTTTCGATCAGGAAGTTAAGCGCGGCGAGATTCTGATCAACGATCAAGCCAAAGCCGCAGAGATCGTTGCCGAAGCCGAGAAGCAAACATTCGTAGTTAATGAAGTAACCAGGAAAGAGCGCAAGCGCAATCCAGTCCCGCCTTTCATCACCTCAAAACTCCAGCAAGAAGCTGCGCGCAAACTGGGGTGGGCCGTAAAACGCACGATGATGATTGCGCAGAAGCTTTATGAAGGCATCGAGATCGGCGCCGAAGGCTCAGTGGGTCTGATTACCTACATGCGAACCGATTCCACGCGTGTTTCCGACGCAGCCCTGGGGGAGGTGCGGGATTTCATTAGCAAACAGTATGGCGCTCCCTACTTGCCGGAAAAGGCGATTCACTATCGATCGAAGAAGGACGCGCAGGATGCCCACGAGGCGATTCGTCCTACTGATGTGGCCCGTACTCCCGATTCGCTTGCAAGTTATCTGAACAACGACGAGCTGCGGCTTTATCGCTTGATATGGCAACGGACAGTTGCTTCGCAGATGACGCCCGCCATTTTTGATCAGACTACGATTGATATTGCAGCCGGACGTTTCATCTTCCGCGCTACAGGTTCGGTACAAAAGTTTGATGGCTTCCTGAAGATTTACCAGGAGGGCCGCGACGAAAAGACCGAGGAAGATGAAGAAGCCGAGCGCACCCTGCCACCGGTGGAGAAGGGCGAGACGCTGGCCCTTAACCGGATTACTCCGGAACAACACTTTACTGATCCCCCACCGCGCTTCACTGAAGCTACTCTGGTGAAGGCCCTGGAAGAAAAGGGAATCGGGCGGCCGTCAACTTACGCGGCGATCATGACGACTATTCTGGCGCGTGAATACGTTGAAAAACTCGAGGGACGTTTCCATCCTACCGACTTAGGCAAGACGGTTAACGATCTACTGATCCAGGGCGGTTTTGACGACCTCTTCAATGAAACTTACACGGCGCGGATGGAAGAAGAACTAGACGCTGTCGAGGAAGGCAAACTCAAGTGGACCGACGCGCTGCATGAGTTTTATGGAAAGTTTGCCGAGGACCTTGTTAAGTTCACCAAATATACGAAAGACATTAAGGACGTCGAAACAGCCACTGAGGAGGTCTGTCTCAAATGCGAAACGCCGGGAATGGTGCTCAAGTGGGGACGGTTCGGTAAGTATCTCAAGTGTTTGAAATGCGGCGCCACGCGAGATGCTGAACCGAAGGCCGGATCGAATGGGGCCGCAACTGCAACCGACTCTGGCAGCGGTGCCGAGGAGGCAACGGAACCTGAAGTTTGCGAGCTATGCGACAAACCAATGCATTTGAAGCGGGGACGCTTTGGTCCATTCCTGGGTTGTACGGGATATCCCGAGTGCCGCAATATTCGCAAAATCGCGAAGAGTGGAATAGCAGCGCCTGCGCCGGTGCCGCTGGATGAAAAGTGTCCGCTCGATGATGCTCAACTGGTTCGGCGTTTCGGACGTTTCGGCGAATTCATCTCGTGTTCTAATTATCCGAAGTGCAAATACATCAAGCAGGAGTCGACAGGTGTAGCCTGCACTCGGCCAGGCTGCAAAGGCGAGCTCGTCGTTAAGAAATCGAAGCGAGGTAAGGTATTTTACAGCTGCTCTGCATATCCTGATTGTGACCGAGTTTACTGGGACAAGCCGGTGACGGAAGCTTGCCCAAAGTGCAAAGCGCCGTTTCTATTAGAGAAGACGACCAAGAAGCAAGGCACGTTTCGTCATTGCGCTAATGAAGATTGTGGGTATAGCTCCATTGAGCCTTCCGAAGTTTCGGCTGACGAAAAGCCAAAACAACGAAAGGTTTCAACCAAGAAAGTTTACAAACAATAAGTCACCTGAAATCAGAGTGCCGCGACGCTAGCGTCGCAACCCTACCATTATTAATTCCCTGGAGAAGACATCATGTTAAGACGCAACGCAGCTGTTTTGCTGCTCTTCATTTTCTTGATCTCCCCCTGTACCCTTTTGGCCCAGCAACCGGCCGCGAGTCCCACGCCCCAAACCACTGCGCCAACACAATCCGCGGCAGCTGTCGATCCAAACGATCCAATCGTGCGGATAAAAGACGAGGCAATGAACCGTTCGCAGGTGATGCAAACCTTGAGTTATTTGACCGACGTCATCGGGCCGCGACTGACTGCGTCACCCGGCGCAAAACGCTCGAATGAATGGACGCGCGATCAACTGTCGAAGTGGGGTCTGCAAAACGCACACCTCGAACCGTGGGGACCTTTCGGACGCGGTTGGACTTTGAAACGTTTCTCGGCCCAGGTAAGCGAGCCGCTGAACATTCCGCTTATCGCACACCCGAAGGCATGGTCCCCCGGCACTTCGGGAGTAATAACTGCTCCCGTTATATACGTGGACGCGAAGGATGAAACTGAACTTGCAAAATTCAAGGGACGGCTCAAGGGAGCGATTGTCTTGACCAGCAGGATGCGCGAAGTGAAAGCCCACTTTGACGCACTGGGAACTCGGCGCGACGAGAAGGACCTGCTCAGTCTCGCTGACGCCCCGGAACCACGACCAGGCGGTGGACGTCGCTTCCAGTTCACCCCAGAGCAGCGAGCAGCAATCCTTTTCGGCGCGAAGAAAATCCAGTTTTTCTACGACGAAGGAGCGGCAGTTTTGGTCGACTCCAGTCGCGCCGGCGACGGCGGGACCATCTTTGTGCAATCTGCCAGCGTGCCGCAGCCAATTTCTAGTGATCCATTGGGTCCAAACGTGCCGCGGTCAATTCAGGCCTATGACAAAGCAGCGCCGATGGCCATCCCGCAACTTGTTTTGGCGGTGGAACACTACAATCGCATCGCGCGAATGATTGAGGCCGGTGAGAACGTGAAGATGGCAGTCGACCTCGCTGTTGAATGGCAAGATGCCGATCCGATGGGCTACAACACCATCGCCGAAATTCCCGGCAGCGATTTGAAAGATGAAGTGGTGATGCTTGGAGGACACATGGATTCATGGCACGCCGGCACCGGCGCTACCGACAACGGCGCAGGCGTGGCTGTGACGATGGAGGCAGTGAGAATTCTGCAGGCGTTGAATCTTAAGCCGCGGCGCACCATTCGAATCGGATTATGGACTGGCGAAGAACAGGGTCTGCTCGGCTCTCGTGCTTACGTCGCCGAACACTTTGGCAAGATGGAAGCGCCGGCTGCGACTGCTGGCGCCCAGCCCTCGCCAAGTCCGCTTCCCAGCACACTAGTCAAGAAGCCTGAGTATGAAAAGTTTAGTTCATACTTCAATCTCGACAATGGAACCGGAAAAATTCGGGGCGTGTATCTGCAAGGTAATGAATCAGTGCGACCGTTGTTCCGACAATGGCTGGTTCCTTTTCGCGACATGGGTGCAGCCACTCTTTCGATTTCGAATACCGGCGGCACAGACCACTTAGCCTTCGATGCTATCGGTCTGCCCGGATTTCAGTTCATACAGGATGAGATTGAATACGATTCGCGCACGCACCACTCCAACCAGGATGTGTTCGACCGTATTCAAGCGGACGACATGAAACAAGCAGCAGCGATTATGGCAGCGTTTGTTTACAACGCGGCGATGAGGGATGAGAAGCTGCCGCGGAAACCAGCCCCGCGATAGATTCATGTTGTATCGTAAAGATCAAAGGCGAGCCCCTTAAGGCTCGCCTTTTCTCTTACAACTTCCCCTGGTCAGTTTCGTTCTAAGACGGACTCGAAATGCTGCGGTCTGGCTGGCGGCTACTAACGCTCCGCTCCGAATGTTCGCCGCCCATGGAAGCAGTCTTTCCAGACAAATCCAGTCCAATCCAGTTTTTCACTTTTTTCAGCAAAGCCGGCAGCACAACAACCTGCGCGGCGGTGGACAATTCCTCAATCAGACGATCACCAAGCGCGCCGGCCTCTGTGCTTAGCTTTTCGTAGGCCGAAGTCTCCTTGAATCGTTCAAGCATACCGGGACCTTCATGTTTACCATTGGTTTTCGGCGAGATAGCTGCTGCCAGTGGTTCACCGACAACAGGCTGTGCCGCGTAGCTACGAGCGGGTGAAGATACGTAGCGATCTTCACTGTAGTCGTCATCATCAGTCAGCGCAGCCGCAAGGCCGTATCCCACAAAAAATCCGACGCCCGCCGCGCCTAAGCTCCACGCCACCGGCCGTTTCTTGAAGTGTTCGCGCCAATCGAGTGCGTCTTTGACCGTTTCAACCTGCTGGGCCACGTTTTCCTTTATCTCCGTCACAGTGTTGGTAATTGAATCTCGCGCCTCTTCCATCCGACGCTGAAGCTCTGCTTTCGAAGGTTCGTCGTCCTCGGTGTCACGGGCGCGAGCTATTCCTAGAGTTCGTTCTTCAGCCATTGCTTGTCCTTTCTCAACTCTTCTACTGTCCTGTCCGGAACCAGATTTTGATTCGCCAAACGCTTCTTCATTACCGAAATAATGATCGAGCCAACGATCAGATAGAGTATCCCTGCGGTCATAAAGCCGATGGCGTACTTCGCCGGCTGGCTCAGATTGGAATCGGCCAACAAGGTAGAAACGCCGAAAGCAAGGGCGACATTTAAGAGCGCAAATCCGATCGCGGCGATGACTCCGCCCACGGCTATCATCATCCCACTGCGCGCATATGCGTTCGCCTCTTCTTTCAGTTCGACTTTGAGCAAGCTCATCTTGGTATCGAAGAGTTGCATCACGTCATCTCCCAACCGACTGAACAGCGAGGGTAGACTCTCGTTACTTGTGTTGGGTGTTGTTGCGGTTGATGCCGCACCAGGAGCCGAAGCCGCCATAGCGTGTTCTCCTTTCCAGCAATTAAATCCGCAGCGTCGCGCGTTAGGTGCGCCGGCCGCGAATTATCAGTCCTACCAGTAAGCCGGCAGCGGCCGAAATGAGAATTGCCTGTCCCGGGTTCTTGCGTGCGTAGTCCTTTGCGTTCTCCGCAATTTCTCCCAGGTCAGCATTCTGAAGTTCCTTGAACTTATCGCCGACGACACCGATCTTGTCGCTAACGTATTCCTTCGCCTGCGTGGCTGCTTCGGAAATCTTTCCACCATACTCCTGAGCTGTTTGAGCCAGGCCGGTCGCGGCCGCTGTGCCGGTGCTGCTGGTACCGGTGTCTGATGTTCCGGCGCCCGCGTTAGTTGTGGAGCCGGTGCCGGGGAAATCTGTTGATGTTCTGTTCTGCGACATGCTTTCTCTTCTCCTTTGAAGTGCTACTGAAAAATTGTGAAAACCTAATCAGGTACAGACGTTATCGCTGAATAACGAGCAAACAATGTGCCGAGTCCCCGTTTCCCCGTCTATCTTGTCTGGCGCGCGTTTGTTCCCAGATAGAGCTCAAAGCTTGTTGTGAAAGGGTACAAGTGGGTATGCCTAAGGTCGGGAACGATACAAGACCAGGCCCGCCCGAATCGGCTCTGATCCCCGCCAGCAAATTGAAAGGCTGCGTATTTTCCGCAGTTACGTTATTGGCCTTGCGGTTCGTTATCCAACCGACAACGAAGGATCCCGGCGGTCCGAAAAGGGGCAAAGGGAAGGGGCATGTAACGCGTGAGAGTTCGCGCTTGACAACAGCCATGACCGGTGGTAAGTAAGTAAGTACTTACTTTAAACCGCAGGTCAGGCATCTTTCCATCTTTGAGAGAAATCATCGCCACCAAAATTGAATCGCCCCCGCCTAGTTCGCGGATGTCGGCTGAAGACCGCAAGCTCCAGATTCTTAGGGTCGCGGTGAGCCTGTTTTCTCAGCGCGGCTTTGGAGGTACCACGACAAAGGAAATTGCCCAGGCCGCCGGCATCTCCGAGGCCATGGTGTTTCGTCACTACGCCACAAAGCAGGCGCTCTATAGCGCAATTCTCGACCACAAAGCGTGTTCGGGCGACACGATGAATCCGGCAGAGTTGGTTGCCGAAGCCCTCGAGGAAAAAGACGACCGCGCCGTGTTTGAAAGACTGGCGCTCGGCGCTCTCACACATCATGATCTCGACCCGGAATTCCAACGCCTGTTGCTGCACTCGGCTCTGGAAGGGCACGAACTCGCGCAGATGTTTTTTGAGAAGTTTGTGCAGCGCGTTTACGAACTCCTGGGTGGATACATTGCCGGCCGGCAGCGTGATGGCGCGATGCTAAAAATGGATCCGGCGATCGTGGTACGCGCTTTCATCGGAATGATCGTGCACCACTCGCTGAATAACAATCTTTGGGACCCGAAACGTCGTTTACTGAAAATTTCGAACGAAGAAGCAGCCAAGCAATTTACCGAAATTCTGCTAAACGGAATCAGCACTACCAGTCAACCCAAGGCCATAAGAAAGATCGCGCGAAAGACATCGGCCCAGGGCGCTGCGAGAAGAAAGTAAAGTCAAAATGAAATCTCCCAAGCCTTCAGATCTGGCGCTGTTGGCAGTCGTTCTGATCAGCCTCATGCTGCTGGGAACCTCCTGTGGCGGTTCAAAAGCAAACGTTAGAACAGACAACACAAATGCCGCCCAGCCTGCTGTGGTGGAAGTGACCACTGCGACGGCCATCATGCGTGAGCTGCCGAGATTTTTTGAGGCGACCGGCAGTCTGACAGGCGACCAGCAAACAGACGTGGCACCTTCAGTTGCCGGAAAAGTTGTTGCCGTAGGCGTTGAACTCGGCAGCTACGTCAGGCGTGGTCAGACGATCGTTCGTCTGGATGACGTCGATGCGAAGTTGCGAGTGCAGCAGGGGCAGGCACAGGTAGAACAGATGAAAGCCGCGTTGCGGCAGGCCGAAGAGAAGGTTGGGATCCGCAGCGGTCAATCATTTGACCCGACCAGGGTTCCGGAAGTGGCTAACGCGCGCGTGGCTCTGGAACTGGCAGAGAAAAACTTACGGCGTTCGGAGAAGTTGATTGAATCGGGAGACATCTCGCGATCTGTTTACGACCAGCAGAAAGCCCAGCGCGACCAACTGCGAGAAGTATATGAAGCGGCCCTATCTTTGGCCCGGCAGAACTACGCAGCGATGATGACGGCGCGCGCAAACGTGGCCAACGCGGAAAGCCAGCTGAACCTTGCGCGCCGCAGTTTGTCATACGCGAATGTGTTTTCGCCCATCGATGGCTACGTCTCGGAAAGAACTGCAGACCTCGGTGAATATGTTTCGACGACCTCGAAAGTGGCCACCATCGTGCGCATCAATCCGCTGCGCGTCAGAATCGATATTCCGGAACAGGCAATTCCTGCCATAAGTGTGGGCCAGTCAGTTTCCGTCACTACCAGCGCCTGGCCTGACAGAAACTTTAGCGGTCGTATTGCTCGTGTCTCACCAAACGTAACGCCGTCGTCTCGAACGCTGACCGTGGAAGCGGAAATTGAAAACAGCAGTGGAGTCTTGAAGCCGGGACAGTTCGCGACGGTGCGGATTCTTCAAGCGCGCCCTGAACCCGCGTTGCTGGTTCCCGCGAGGGCCGTGCGCACCGAATCTGGAGTGAACCGCGTATTTGTAATCAAGGACGGTCTTGCGCGTGAACGGGTGGTCCAGCTGGGTCAAACAGAGGGAGATCTGGTCGAGATAAAGGGTGGCGTTTCGGCAGACGAAATGGTGGCGACGAGCAACATTGAACAACTAAGCGATGGAATGGCAGTTAGACAGTAGGATCCGTGCTTTGATCTTCGAACTTTGATCTTTGTTCCGACTGCATTCCTTAACCTGAAGCGCTAACTCAATCAAAGCACAAAGGACAAAGAACTAAGGACAAAGTACAAAGCACAAATCTTTTTATGCAGAAATTAGCTGAAATTTGTGTTAGGCGTCCTGTCTTCGCGACGATGCTGATCCTCAGTCTGACGGTGGTTGGACTCTTCTCCTACCGATCGTTGGGCGTGGATCTTTTCCCTAAGATCGATCTGCCTACCATCACGGTCACCGTCGTCAATCCCGGCGCATCGCCTCAGGAGATTGAGACCGAAATTACCGACAAGGTTGAGGGCGCGGTAAACACAATCAGCGGCATTGACGAGCTGCGCTCCACTTCTGTGGAAGGCGTCTCCCAGGTTTTCATCACTTTCCTGCTGGAAAAGAATCCTGACATTGCGGCTCAGGAAGTCCGCAACAAAATCGATCTAATCGTTAACGACCTACCGGTAACGGCTGAACAGCCGATTGTGCAAAAGCTGGATACTGACGCTGCGCCTGTTGTGCGAATCGCCGTTTCCGCCCCGCGTTCGCTGCGTGAAGTCACAGACGTAGCTGACAAAAGAATCAAGCAGCAAATCGAATCAATCAACGGGGTGGGCCAGGTAACGATTATTGGCGGCCGTACGCGTGAAATTCAAGTCTGGGTTGATCCTGACAAACTGCGCGCTTTCAACGTCACGGTCGCGCAGGTAGCCGACGCAGTGCGCGCGCAGAACATGGAAGTCCCCGGTGGACGCGTCGACGAGGGCACTCGTGAACTAACGGTTCGAACGATGGGCCGCATTATCTCGCCCTCGGAGTTTAATAATCTCGTTGTCGGTAACCGCGGCGATTATTCGGTAAAACTGAGCGACGTCGGTTACGCGGAAGACGGCGCCGAAGAAGCCCGCACCGAAGCCCGCCTTAACGGCCAGCCAGCAGTGACTCTGGTGGTGTCAAAACAATCAGGTCAAAACACAGTGGCCGTGGCTGAAGCAGTTAAGCAACGTCTAACTGAGATCAAGCCAACCTTGCCGGCTGGGTTTAAGACCAAGGTTGTGGGCGACCAATCAATCTTCATCAAGGCCTCAATTGAGTCGATTCAAACACACTTGATCGAAGGCAGCGTCCTGGCGGCCATCGTCGTCTTTATCTTTCTCTGGAGCTTTCGTTCGACCGTCATTGCCGCATTGGCAATACCGACATCGCTGATTGCCACGTTTGGCTTGATGGCCGCAATGGGCTTCACGCTGAATCAGATCACAATGCTGGCGCTGACCTTGATGGTCGGCATCGTCATTGACGACGCGATTGTGGTACTGGAAAACATCTTCCGTTTCGTTGATGAGAAGGGCATGGGCCCATTTCAAGCCGCCATCGAGGGCACACGCGAGATTGGACCGGCGGTCATGGCGACGACACTTTCGCTGCTGGCCGTGTTTCTGCCGGTCGGATTCATGGGCGGAATCGTAGGCCGCTTCATGTCTTCGTTTGGTCTGACGTCTTCCTTTGCCATTGCGGTTTCGTTGCTGGTGTCATTCACCCTCACGCCGATGCTCGCCGCACGCCTCATAAAGCCCAGCCGCGACGAGGACGAAGGACCGATCGAGCGACGCATTGAGCCTTCTGACAAAGGCTCAAAACAGGCGCGGTTCTACCGGCCGATTGATCAGACATACACGCGTTTGCTGACCTGGGCCATGGCCCATCGCTGGATAATCGTGGTTGCCTGTTTGGCGGTCATCCTGAGCATTGTCCCGCTGTTCATGTTCGTGGGGAAAAATTTTCTGCCGGTGGACGACCAGTCACAGTTTGAACTAAACGTGCGCGCGCCTGAAGGTTCTACGCTGGCCGCAACCTCTGCGTTGGCGGAACGCATCTCCGCAGACGTGCGGAAACTGCCGGGAGTAACTGACACCCTGACGACGATCGGCGGAGGACAACAGGAGCTGGTTAACGTTGCCTCCATCTACGTGAAGCTCCAACCAATCGACCAACGCAGCGCTACTCAGGATGCACTGATGTTGCGCGCACGTTCGGAGATTCTGGCGAAGTATCTGAAGGAGTTTCCCGGGCAACTGCGAACCAGCGTTCAGCAGGTGGCAGCAATTTCCGGTGGCGGCTTTCGCAATGCCGACATTCAGTATGTGATTGGCGGTCCCGACCTCAACAAGCTGACTCAGTATTCCGATGCCATGCTCCAGAAGATGAAAACCATTCCCGACGTGGTCGACGCGGACTCCACGTTGGTTACGGGCAAACCGGAGCTGCGGGTGGTGATTGATCGGGCACGGGCGGCGGATTTGGGCGTTCGCGTTGGCGACATCGCGCAAGCTTTGAACACCCTGGTTGCCGGTCAGAAGGTTTCGACATTTAATGCGGGGACCGATCAGTACAACGTGCGCGTACGGGCGGTCGGCGAATTCCGATCCAGTGTCGAAGGTCTCGAACGTATGATCGTCTCATCGACGACAGTTGGCTGGGTAAGTCTCGACAATCTGGTTCGAGTCGAAGAAGGCACGGGTCCTTCAGCCATTGACCGGCTTAACCGGCAGCGGCAGGTAATGTTGTTAGGCAACGTCAAGCCTGGTGGCTCCCAGGCGGACGTGATTGCAAAAATGAACCAGTTTGCCAAAGAAGTGAACATCGATAGCGCCTACAAGACGGGTTTGGCCGGACGCTCAAAAGAGTTGGGCCGGGCCGGATATTACTTCATGCTCGCCTTCGTGCTCTCGTTTGTTTTCATGTACATGGTGCTGGCTGCACAGTTTGAATCTTTCATTCACCCGGTCACGATTCTGTTGACGCTGCCGTTGGCGATTCCCTTCGGCATCCTGTCTTTGTTGTTGACGGGCCAAACGGTCAACATTTTTTCCGGTCTGGGATTATTGCTGCTCTTTGGCGTGGTCAAGAAAAACGCAATCCTTCAGATCGATCACACCAACCAGTTGCGCTCGCGCGGCATGGAGCGAGCCGAAGCGATCATTCGCGCCAACCGCGAACGCTTGCGGCCGATCCTGATGACCACGATTGCGCTGGTGGCGGGCATGTTACCGCTGACGATTTCGAGTGGTCCGGGTTCGGGCACGAATCGTTCGATCGGTGTACTCGTAGTTGGTGGGCAGTCCCTGTGTTTGTTGCTGACGTTGCTGGCGGTCCCTGTTTTCTATTCGCTGTTTGACGACCTTGGCCGCAGCAGAATCTGGGGAATGATCGGACGACGGATTACGGGAACGTTCGGCTGGGTACGGCGTAAAACGGCTAACGCCACGACGTCGCTGCTAAGTTTGATTTGGAAAAGCTAGTAAGTCGAAGATGATTGAAGTTAAAACAAATCCTGATCGGCGGCTTTGCCGCCGCCTAGTGCGGGCCTCAGCGTCGTTGGCTGTGACAACCGGCAAAGCCGCGTTGTTCGCCTTTTTATTCGTGCTGTCTTGTCTGACAGCTATCGCGCAAACCCCGAGCCCAACGCCTGTGCCTTCGCCGTCCCAGGAATTACAGGTGCCAGTCATCGCGCCTGAATTCGAGCCGGCGCTAAAGCCTTTGCCTGAACTCGGTCGCGTCGGCGTTGACCTGAATCGTCAACGCCCGTTGACGGTTCGTGAGGCGCTCGCTCTGGCGCTGGAAAACAACAAAGACATCGAGGTAGCTCGTCACAACGTTAAGATCGCTGAATTTGATTTGACGTCCGCTCGAGGCGCATACGATCCGCGGCTCAGTTCGTCTATGTTCTTCGAACGCATCGAGAGCCCAAGTTCAAGTTTTCTCAGTGGCGGTTCGAACGGTTCAATTACACAGAACGACTACACGGGCACGGCCAGGTTTGAGGGTCTCGCACCCAAGTTTGGCGGCAACTATCGTCTGGATTTTTCGTCCGTCAGGCTGACCACAAACAATCAATTTTCGGCGCTTAACCCGCAATACCCAACGGCGTTAACCTTCAGCTACACGCAACCCCTGCTTCGTGGTCGAGGTTTTGACAGCAGCCGTCGTCAGATTGAGATTGCCAAAAAGAATTTGTCGCTAACGGACGCGCAGTTTCGTCAGCGGGCCATCGAAACCATCACCAGCGTTCAGCGCGCGTATTGGGATTTGGTTTTCACTCTACGGAATCTTCAGGTCCAAAAAGACGCAGTCAGGGATTCGCGAACGCAGCTCGAACACAACAAACGCCTGGTGTTTGAGGGCGCGTTGGCGCCAATCGACATCGTGGCGGCGGAGGCGCAGCTGGCGGGCTTCGAACAAAGTCTTTTCATCTCGCTGGAAGAAGTTTCTCGAGCCGAGAACAACTTGAAGAACCTGATTGCTGAGAACCGTCAGGCAGACATTTGGAACATCTCTATTGTGCCGACGGATTCGGTGGATCTGGTTTCACCTCAGATTTCTTTGCCGGAAGCTCTCAAGGCAGCGATGGAAAATCGCACTGAGCTACAGCAGTCGAACGTTGCTAGAGAGATAAATCAAATCGATCAGAAGTTCTTTCGCGAACAGACAAAGCCGGCGATTGATTTGGTTGGCAGCTACGGTATGGTCGGTCTGGCTGGTTCAATCAATAGCGCCGGCAACAATCCGTTCACGAGTTCCAATTTGCAGTTGCGCGAGCGAGTCGACGCGTTATCGGTGCTCAACGGTTTGCCAGTCTTGCCGACACAACCGGCACAGACGATTTCACCAAACCTGATTGGCGGTTACGATCAGTCGATTCAAAATCTGTTGGGCAACAACTACAACAATTTCCGGGTGGGCGTGCAGATTAGTCTGCCCCTGCGGAATCGAACGGCGGAAGCTCAGCTTGGCCGTTCACTGGTTGAAGGCCAGCGTCTGCTTACGCAGCGCGAGCAATTGGAACAGTTGATCCAGGTTGACGTCCGGAATGCGTTGCAAGTTGTTCGCAGCGCCGAAGCGCGGCTGCGCTCGGCAGGAATTGCTCGACAGGCGAGCGAGCAGCAGTATCAAAGCGAACAACGAAAACTCGACGCCGGCCAATCCACAGTGTTTCTGGTGCTCGAACGGCAAACAGCGCTGACCGCTGCCCGTGGGAACGAACTGCGGGCGCAAACAGATCTCAACAAAGCGATAGCGGAGCTTCAAAGAGCTACCGGTAACGCGCTTACATCCAATAATATTGTCGTTCGGGTACGTTGAAATTAAAGATGGCTTGGTCGTGGAGTCAAAGGCTGCAGCCCTGTTTATCCTACTCTTTCCAGTATCATAAGCGCCCCGTAGCAGCCTACCAGGACCAGAACAGTGGCGATGACGTACCACTGGATCAGTTTTGTTCTACACGCGGGGCAGCGAGTCCTTACCCAACCGGTTTGTCGATTACAGACGGGGCATCTCATAATTTTCGTTTCCGGTAAGTCCTAAAAGATTTGCGAACTCCTGTTGGGTGGGAGGTTGAAACTTACTTCAAAACCAATCGCTTTGCAATGGGGGAGCGTGTTTTGTTTTGGATAGCAGGAGTGCGGGTCGCAGTTGCCTGAAAAGGCTCTAAACTAATTTAAGGGTGGCACACTGTTAGCGCTTTTCGGGTTCATTCCGACCGTGAGCCAAAGGGGCCAATGGTCAGACAATCCGACCTCGCGGTCTACTCCATGGCTGTTAGGCTGAAGCTTTCGAAGCCAAATCCAATCGAGCTTGAAAGCAATATCCACAAAAAGAATCTTTCGCGAGAACGTTGACCGCGTGTCAAACGGCGTGTGGAAGCCTTTGTCTTTGAAAAGCTGAATAGTCTTCGTGACAGCGCTGGATTCCCAGGTATTCAAATCCCCCAGAATGATGGCGGGCATGTCTTTGGGATAGTGGGCCAAGTCCGCCAAAACTGCCTTCGATTGCTCGAGCTTCTTACCCACCGCCATACGATTTTCTGAGTGGACGGAGTAAACGCGTACGTGCGTCGTGCCTGCCTTGATAGTTGCTCCCAGGGCAACTCTTCTCCTCTTGCCTGGACCTTCGTGCGGCAAAACGATGCGATGAACCTGGCTGAGTGGATACGAACTTAGAATTGCAACGCCAGTCTCCTCTTCTTTTTCACCTCCTGGTGTCGGAGGCGCCGCCCATGCGTAGTACATGCCCAACTCGTCTGCCAGAGCCCTAACGGTGTTCTTGTTGCCTGTTCGTTTTCGATTTCGATCAATTTCCTGCAGGCCCAGGATCGCCGCGCCACCTATCTCCGCGTCGTGTTTCAAAAGGTGCGCGAGCTGCCGCAATTCTTCTCCGCCACGCCAGCGAATGTTGTAAGACACCACTTTGATGTTTGACGGAGACTCCGCTCCAGCGCGGATTTTTGCGGCGTGGCCAATCTCAAGCAGATGAGAATCCGAAACGCTGGAGCTACCTGCATTCGCAACCGCGATGTTTGTCTCGCTCAGCGCGGGTAGAATGAATCCAAATGCCCCGGCAGTTAGAATCCCAGCCGTCAGAAACAACGATACAAGCATTCGTCTTGTCATACTCACATTCGCCTCAGCCATCAAAACTGCAGCCGCAAACCATCGTAAGCTTCGATGGTTTCTCCCGTCCAAAATTGCTTCGCCTCGGCCGCAAGATCGATGCCATCCCACTCAGAGTACAAATGGCTCAACACCAGTTTCCGCGGTTCAGCGATTTTCGCAAGTTTCATTGCGTCTGCCAATTCGAGGTGCTTCTTTACCGGCGTGTTTTGGAAAAATGAACACTCCATGAGTAGCACGCCTGCGCCTTTCGCGAATTCACCTAGTTCATCTGAATAGCCCGTATCGGAAGTGTAAACCAGCACGCTGCCACTTTTATCGGACAGACGGATCGCCATGCTTTCGTTTGTGTGCGGCGTGGAACGGGTCTTTGCCTCGAGGCCCGGCAGCAACTCAAACTCCATTTCGGGCGTTACTTCGATCACCTCAACCGGAAAGAGCTGCTCAAACAAACGATAGTTGTTGGCTCCGTTGATTACGTCGACAATGTTCTTCAAGCCATTGGCCCCGAAAATACGAAGCGGCTTTTTACGCGCTTGCGTTTGCGGTGCGGACCTGGTCGCAAAAAGAAAGGGAGCAACGCCGCCGAGATGATCGAGATGAAAATGGCTGATCCAGATCGCGTCAACGTTGGGCCAGTCAAGTTGTTCTTCGGCCATGCGGTGTGGCGCGTCGGCGCTCATATCGAGTAGGACGTTTCCGCCGACCGTTTCCAGCCAGTGAGCTGCAGAGGCGCGTTTTGCGTGGGGAACAGCAGTGCCCGAACCGAGAACAATTAAATTCATGACCTGACTTTATCCCAAAGTATTAGATTGCGGTTAGGTGAGTCAGCCGCCCCGGTAAGCCTCTCTTGGTTTTCTCTGTGCAACCTCGGTGTTCTCTGTGTCTCTGTGGTGGTTAAGATTGCAGTAAAGGCTCACCACAGAGACACAGAGTTCACGGAGGACGCACAGAGGATTTCAAACTGAGCCGTTATCCAGGGCTGTACACGCGTGGTGATGTGGAATCACACTTGACCAAACCAGCTTCATTAGATAAACCTCAAGACTGTAATGGCTGATTCACAAATCGACCTGGATGTGCTGGCAGTTTTTTCCCATCCTGATGATGCTGAGCTTTCGGTGTCAGGCACCCTGCTCAAATTAAAGTCGCTCGGCTATCGCACTGGTGTGCTGGACATGACCCGCGGGGAAATGGGAACCCGCGGCACTGCCGGGATGCGCGCCGAAGAGGCGCTTGAAGCCGCGCGCATTATGAAGCTGGATGTGCGGCTCAACCTCGAACAGCCTGACGGACACATCTGGCCCACCGAAGAGTCGCGCACTGCCATGGTGCGGGTAATACGTTCCCACAAGCCGAAAGTGTTGCTTACCTTTCCCTGGGACGATCCTCATCCCGATCACGCCAATACGTCGCGCGTTGTGCGCGAGGCGGCCCGCCTGGCTACGATGGCGCGGTACGACGAGGAAGGGAATCAACAGCCCGTAAAAATTCCCGCTATCATGCATTCGGTTTTCTCCCGTCTTGTGGTGCCTTCATTCATAGTTGACGTCTCTGACTTCGTGGATGAAAAGATGGCAGCGATTAAGGCTCATGCGTCGCAGTTCTACAACCCGGAATCAAAACAACCACAGACGCGCATCAGCGAAGAGGGTTTTCTGGATCAAATTGAATATCGCATGCGTTATTTTGGTTCGCTGATTGGCGTCAGCGCGGGAGAACCGTTTTACGTGCGTGAGGCATTGAACGTGGACGACCCGGTGGCGTTGTTAACGAGGCCAATGAATATTTATTCGTGAGCAAACCGCCGGCTGAAAACGGTCCGCTGCTGAAAGAGGCTGAACGGCGGCAAAAGAGCGGCACAAGTGCCGCGTCTAAACCATCCTAAGAGTCGCAGAGGGCGGACAAATGCCGCCTCTAAACAATCACTTCACCTTTTCCGCCAGCAAACTTCGGGCGACAGCAATGAGCGCGGTGGCTCGCGGACCCTCGCCCTGGAAACTTCGTGCCATTTCAATTGACTGAGTGGCATTCTCCTGGGCCAGTGTCCGGAAGACACCGGACAGATTGAAATCCTCAACTGAGTTACTACGCAACGACGTCCAGGACGGGATCTGCAGTCGCATCATGATCCGCCCGTCCTCGCCAGTGAAGCCTTCCGCTGAATTTGAAGCCTTCACTGCGTCCAGTATCGTGTCCCACGCTCGGGCCCTCTCCACACCCAGATAGCCGGTTGCAACCGCGACCAGCGCACGCGGCCGGTCCGCATCGGACCCGCCAATCCGCCGGGCCTCTACACCGGCTTCCGCCAGCATCTCCATGGCCTGCTCGCGCTCCGTAGCCGGCAATTGTTTTGCTGTTTGCGTTAACAGCCAAACTCGCTGGATGTGCGACAGTTCTCCATTGGCAGCAAGAAACAAAGCCTTCTCTGTATCTTTCTTGTCCACCACACTAAACGCCAGCGTGATGTCGACATATGGTTTCGCCTGTTTACGAATCTCAGTGTCGTCGATCTTGTCAACGAAATCCCGGGCACGCAGGTCCGCCTTTTCAGCCAGCCGCATAGCAAGTTGAACGTAGAGTGCGTCTCGATCAGCTGAGGTCTTGGTGCGTTCGATGCGGTCCAGCAACGACTTCTCCAGGTCTTCGGGTTTTCGTTCCGGGCTAATCCCATGCCTGATCGAATCATCATCTCGCTCGCGCAGATCGGGCCGGGTGTTCTGAGCCAGTGACGCCAGTTCGGCACGCAACTGTTCCACGATTTCCGGCGCAGCGTGTTGCTCGAAAAGCGGCATGAGACGGCGAATCACAAAATACTTTCCCTGAATGCCTGAAGTGGTGCGATCTTGCTCTTGCGACTGTGAAGGGCGCAACAAAACGCGAGCTGCCGTGCGAAAGAATGCGGCGCGTAACTCGGGAGAAATGTTTGGGAGATCCGAGGAACGGCTCATCTGCGAAGACTGCTGGCCACCACCGGGTTCAAAAGTGACGAAGAGATGCGGAGTGAATAGGTACGACGACAGCAGCGAAATCGTGTTCGCATCAGATTGAAGGTCGTTTGCGGCCATTGCCAAAAACCTGCTGTAGCGTTGATCGGCCGCTTCGGCGTTTTTCATCCTCAGGTTGGAGAGAAAACTTAGTCCCTCCATTGTCACATTTGACAATCCCGGATCCGCAAACTGCAAAGCTCGCTCTACATCCGCATCAAGTAGCTGGTTTGCGAGCCGGAGTCGCTGTCGCAGCGAAGCCGGCGATTGGAAGGGCTCGCGGCGATTGGCAGTTGCGTCGGTTGCTTCTTGTTTGCGCGCTTCCGTTAACTTTTCCAAAAATTCTTCGCCCAGCGCGCGATCTCGCCTGGCTGCCAGTCGCAGCACTTCTGAACGCAAATCCGGCGGCATCGAAATGGCGAACGTGCCGCTCGCCGCCTCCTGGCGTTTTCGTTCCTCTTCGATACGACGCTGCGATTCCTCATCGGCAACTGCCGCGGCGTCCCACGCCTGCCGAAAAAGCGAACGGCCCTGTTCCACGTCAGCCTCCCAGAGTGCGTCTGCTATACGCGAGAGCGTGCGAGCGCGTAGAACCTGATCGGTAAAGCTACGCGCGTCATTCGCCAGGGTAAGCAGAAGCGAGAGGGCCATTGCTTTCTGTTGAGCGATCCTTGAGCGTTCCGCCGCGGAACTCTTGCGGGTTGCAGCGGGCTTAGCAGGGGCGGGGGAAGCCTGCTGCTGCGAAAGGGGTTTGTCGGGAGCTTGTTGCGCCGTGACGAGGACCAGAAACGAAATCAGAACGGGTAGAGCCAGAAAACAAGTGCGGCGGGCCATTGATTTCTCCAGTTAAGAATAGAAAGGTGTATCCGAAGATTTAACGAAACAGGCGGATGGTGGTTCCGGAATATTTAAAAGGGCGACGCTGGAAAGCATCGCCTCTTATTAACCGCAACATGAATGGAGAAGGTGCGCAGTCGTATCAAACGGCGATCACTTCGAGCTCGGGATCAACCTCCTGTTTCAACATCCCTTCAATTGCCATCAAGGTACCAGTAAGCGAACTTGGACAACTGCCGCAGGCTCCCTGATAACGAATGCTCAGCGTGTGTTCCTTGAGACCAAGCACTTCCAGATAGCCGCCGTCGCCCATTAGCGCCGGTCGCACTTTCTCGTCGAGTATGTCGTTGATTTTGACGAGACGCGGATCGTCGCTGGTCACGGCCGCTATCGCACCGCCTACAGCAGCAGCCGCAGCAGCCGCGGGCGAGTTGACAGCCTCCGCCGCTCGGATCGGCACCGCCAGGACAGGAAGCAGATCGTCCCAATCACCCTCGTCATCTTTCTCGACGGTGATCATGCGGTCCATGTAGAACACGGACACCACGTGGTCTATGGCAAACAACGACTTCGCGAGTTGATCGTTCTCGGCCTGGTCCGCCGAACTATAGGATTGCGCGGTACCGTTGCTGACGGCCTCTCTAAGAATAAATTTGACCGCATTTGGATTAGGCGTTTCTTCAATATCACTTATTTTTGGCATTACTCGATCTCCGTTTGTTCACCGTTAGTCAGATACAATAGGTTCAAACCTTTTATGTGGTTTACATTATAGCGATTTTTGCGGATTAATCGCAGTTGCGGGGTGGTTCATGCCCGGTTTTAGGCATGAAAACGCACAAAAAAATGGTTGGTGTTTTTGAGCGGCGAGCCTATTGCCAAAGATGGACAGCGGGAATATACTCCGCCCCTCACTTGCCCCCCCTTACAATTAAGGTGAGCCAAGTTGAGATAGAGGCAGGCGATTGCGAGGGTCGCTTGCCTCTGCTTTTTTGGGGTGAGCAGTGAGCAGTGAGCGGTGAGCAGTAAGAGCATCGATAGCTGAACGCCGGCTGTTCACCACTGTTGCCTACTGCTCGCTGCTCACTGCATACTGCTCTCTGCTTTATGAACATCGGCATCACTGTTTATCCAACCTATGGCGGGAGTGGCATCGTTGGCTCGGAGTTGGGAAAAGAACTGGCCGAACGCGGTCACACCGTCCACTTCATTTCCTCCGCACTACCCACGCGACTTACAGAACTGAATAGCCGGGTCAGGTTTCATGAAGTCGAGATGATGTCGTACCCGTTGTTCGAGCATCAGCCGTACACGCTGGCGCTCGCAACCAAGATGGCCAAGGTCGCGGAAACAGAAAACCTCGATCTGCTTCACGTCCACTACGCGATTCCACACTCAATCAGCGCGATCCTCGCGCGCGAGTCGCTGAAGCCTAAACGTCGTCTCCCGGTTATCACTACATTGCACGGGACGGACATCACGCTCGTCGGTGCTGACCGCTCATACCTGCCGATCACCCGCTACGGTATCGTGCAATCGGATGGGGTCACGGCTATTTCACATTACTTGAAGGACGCCACTCGCGAGATTTTTCAGTTTGACGACATCGCAGTTATTCCAAATTTCGTTTGTCCCACGGAATACTCGCGCCATCCTGTTGATGCGCTGCGAGCCACGCTGGCGCCACAGGGCGAACCGCTACTGGTTCACGTTTCAAATTTCAGACCCGTAAAAAGGCCAGTTGACTGCGTGGAGATACTGGCGCGCGTGCTGAGGAATGGAATCAACACGCGCTTGGTAATGGTCGGAGACGGAAGCGAAAGGACTAATGTCGAACACAGGGCGCGTTGTCTTGGTGTCGATAATCGGATTGCTTTCGTTGGCAAACAACCGAATATAGTCGACTATCTTTCCGCGGCTGGCGTGCTGCTTTTGCCTTCTGAGCAGGAATCGTTTGGGCTGGCCGCGTTGGAAGCGATGGCTTGCGAAGTTCCGGTAATTGCGTCACGCGTCGGTGGAATTCCAGAGGTCGTCACTGATGGTGAAACCGGCTTCCTAAGCGACGTCGGCGACGTCGAAAAGATGGCCAACGATGCAGCGCGACTTTTAGGCGACACCAATCTGCGGCAGGAGATGGGCAAACGCGCGCGCGAGTCTGCGGTCGGCCGGTATCGAACTGACATTGTTATTCCCCAATACATAGAATTTTATGAACGCGTCCTCAAGAAAACTTCGGGAGCAGTTTAGATGAAGAGAAGTTTCCTCATTGTCAGCCTCGTCTTTCAACTATCACTACCGGCTTTCGCACAACGGCCAATTCAGCCGATTCGAGTTCCGCAAGCTGAGCAGCAGCAACCGAAACCGCCATCCGACGATGACGTGGTGCGGATTTCCACAAACCTCGTTCAGGTTGACGCGGTGATTACGGATAGTAAGGGAAAGCAGGTTACCGACCTGCGCGCGGACGAAGTGCGGATTCTGGAAGATGGCAAGCCGCAGAAGATTACTAACTTTTCATACACCGCAATGGGTGCAACCGCGGCCGCTGGCCCTACGTTGCCGGCAAAACCTGCCGATAAGAATGCGCCACCTGTCCCGCCTGTCCGTCTCAAACCCGAGCAGGTACGTCGAACGATGGCGCTGGTTGTCGATGATCTTGGTCTGTCCTTCGAGAGTGCCTACACCGTTCGCCGAGCATTGAAAAAGTTTCTTGACCAGCAGATGCAGCCTAACGACCTGGTCGCGATCATGCGTACTGGGGGCGGCATAGGAGCGCTACAGCAGTTTACTACTGATAAGCGACAACTTTACGCGGCCGTGGAAAAGGTGAAATGGAACCTGACGGGACGCGGTCGCGCAAGTGCGTTCGCGCCGATTGAGAGCAATCCGATGCTGGAGGCTTCCCCTGACCTTGGTATAGGCGAGCGCGCGCCCGAGGACCTGGATCAGTTTCGCGAAGATCTTTTCGCCGTGGGGACCCTGGGCGCACTCAATTACATCGTAAATGGTTTACGAGAGCTGCCCGGACGCAAGTCGGTCGTGCTGATCTCGGATGGAATTACGATTTTCAACAGGTCAGAGCCTGAGGGCAGCGGTCGAATTCTAATGGCGCTGCGAAGGCTGACGGATCTGGCCAACCGCGCTTCCGTGGTCATCTATACGATGGATGCTCGTGGTTTACAGACCTTGAGTTTAACCGCCGCCGACTCGACAGGGGGGATGAGCGCTGAACAACTCGAACAGAGCTTGAGTGATCGTCGATCAGATTTTTTCGAGTCGCAAAATGGTTTGAATTATCTGGCTCAGCAAACCGGCGGACTCGCCTTTCGCAATAATAACGACCTCAATGCCGGCATCAAACGCGTCATCGACGATCAACAAGGCTATTACCTGATCGGTTACCGGCCGGATGAATCGACGTTTGACACAGTGTCTGGCCGCAGAAAGTTTCATAGGCTTAGCCTGAAGATTACCCGGCCAGGCACGTTTAAGATACGAATGCGAAACGGCTTCTACGGGATCACTGACGAAGAAGCCAAACCGGCGCCGCAAACCCGGGCCCAACAACTTGCCGGCGCAATCACTTCCCCTTTTGGGTCGGCAGGTGTCCACGTCCGGCTGACCTCGTTATTTGCCAACGACCCCACGCTGGGTTCAGTCATGCGCTCCCTGGTCCAGGTGAAAGGTCGAGACCTGACTTATACCGACGAACCAGATGGTTGGCACAAAGCAGTGTTCGATATTCTCGCCATAACCTTCGGCGACAATGGGGTGGTCGTGGATCAAATTAGCCGCACGCATACTCTGCGGCTTAAGGGGGAAGCCTACGACCGCGTTCTCAATGAGGGCTTGATCTACAACCTGACTGTACCGGTTAAAAAGGCGGGCGCTTATCAACTTCGTACGGCCCTGCGGGATGTTCCGTCTGAGCGCGTAGGCTCTGCGAGCCAATTTATTGAAGTACCGGACCTCAAGAAAAACCGACTTGCGCTCTCTGGAATCCTGATGAGGGGAATGCCGGTCCAAATGTTCCAAACCGTTGGAAGCGGAGCCGCTCTGAAAGAAAATGCGGACGACTCAGTTGACGAATCAGATCCTAATGCCAACGCTGCGGTGCGGCAGTTCAAGCGAGGCCTGGTCATGATATATGCGGTAGTTGTTTATAACGCACAGCTTGAGAAGGTGTCGGGCAAGCCGCAATTCCGGACACAGGTCAGAATGTTTCGTAACGGCCAGCTGGTGTTTACCGGAAGAGAACTCCCGTATGACGCAAGTGGCCAAACCGATTTGAAGCGACTTCCGCTGGGAGGGGCAATCCAATTAGGCTCCGAGATGGTGCCCGGCGAATACGTCTTCCAGGTTGTAGTGACTGACCCTCTGGCAAAACAGAAGCATCGCGTAGCCACGCAGTGGATCGATTTCGAGATTAAGTAGGCGTTTGGTCTCAGGATGCGCTCAATCATCATTGGCACCGCCGGCCATATCGATCACGGCAAAAGTTCATTGGTCCAGGCTCTCACTGGAAAAGATCCCGATCGTTTACCTGAAGAAAAGAAGCGCGGCATAACCATCGACCTCGGTTTTGCCGACCTTGACATGGGCGAAGTGCGTGTTGGGTTCGTAGACGTTCCCGGACATGAGCGGTTTGTGAAGAACATGCTGGCGGGGGTGCATGGCATTGACGCTGTCGCCCTCGTTATTGCCGCAGACGAAGGAGTCATGCCGCAAACGCGCGAGCATTTCGATATCTGCCGGTTGCTCAATGTGCGTCAGGGCCTGGTTGTGATTACTAAAGCCGACCTGGTCGAGGATGAGTTGATGACCCTCGTGCGGGCGGAAGCCGAAGAATTGGTAACGGGCTCATTTCTCGAGGGCGCGCCCATAATTTCTGCGAGTTCGCGAACTGGATCGGGTCTCGACGCCTTGCGGTCGGCGCTTAGTGAAATTGCCCGAGAGGTTCCGCAACGCTCAAGTCATCTTGTCACCAGGTTGCCAATCGATCGCGCGTTTACGATGAAAGGTTTTGGTGCCGTCGTGACTGGTACGCTCATCTCCGGCGAGATCACCGAAGGCGACGAACTGGAATTACTTCCAGGCGGTCGCCGCTTGCGCGCGCGTGGTGTGCAAGTGCACGGGGCTGCTGTTCATCGTGCGCAATCAGGGCAGCGAACCGCCGTCAATCTCGCTGGAGTAGACGTCGCAGATCTCGAGCGCGGAATGGTACTGGCCGAAAGCGGCCGATTGCGGCCAACACAAATCGTCGATGTTCAACTTCGCATCCTGAGCAGTTCGCCGCGACCGGTTCGTACACGCTCGCGCGTGCGTGTTCACATTGGTGCGGCGGAAGTCCTGGCGCGCGTGAGGGTGCTTAACAACCGAGGCGAAGTCGCCCCCGGCGACACGAATTTTGCGCAATTGCGTTTGGAGAAGCCTGTAGTGGCATTGCACGACGAGCGCTTCATTGTTCGTTCCTATTCACCGTCCGAGACGATCGGTGGAGGATTGATTCTCGATCCGCTCGCTACAAAACATCGCGGCAAAGATCTCAGCAAGACCCACGAACGCTTACGCGCATTGATTGATTCGGATCGGGCAGGCAAGTTTGCGGTATTCGTTGAATCGTCCGGCGAAGTCGGGCTCCGATTGGCTGATGTCGCAGCGCGTACTGGTTGGAACGATGTTGTGTTGTCGGAAGTTGCCGGCCAGGCGAAACAATCAGGAACAGTTATTGAGACTGACGGTGTGTTTGTAGCAAAGGAAGTGTTCGAACGGTTCTGCGAATTGATTGTCGAGCAAGTCAACAAACATCACCGGCGTGAGCCTCTTGCTCGCGGTCTCGCGCGCGAGACGTTACGGGAGCAACATTTCGCCCACGTTCCTGTCGAAGTCTTTCGAGGCGTGTTGGCAAGTCTTGAAAGCAAGGGCGCGGTGGTGAGCGACAAAGAGCTGGTGCGGGGCAGCGAGCACACCGTGGACCTTTCATCGGCTGATGCGCAACTCCGCAACAGCATCGTCACCCATTATCAAAAAGCCGGGTTGGAAGCCCCGTCGCTTGACCAGGTCCTTCAAGACGCTCATGTGACTGCGTCCGGGCGCGCGCACGCGAGAAAGGTTTTACAACTCCTCATCGACGATGGGACGCTCGTGCGTGTTCAAGGCGAAATGTTTTTTCATGTTGAGGCGTTGGATCGTCTGAAGCAGTTGTTACAGCAATACGCAGCGGAGCACGGCCCGGAGAGGCTGATTGATGTGGCAAAGTTCAAAGACCTGGCCGGCATCTCACGAAAGTATGCAATTCCTCTGCTGGAGTACTTCGATCGCGAACGCATAACCCGACGCGCCGGGGATAAGCGAATAATTCTTTGATCGACTTTGGTGTCGAAAAACGAAAGATATGAGCAAAACCTCAGGGTTTTCACGGCTCACAGTCTTGATTCACTGCGACGCACGAACCAATGAAAGACTTGCGTTCCTCGATGTGGGGCGTTAACATGCAAGCCAAATAGCGTTTCGGCTTTTTCCAAAAACCTTCATCGCGACTCATTGCCGGGGGGTAAACGAAAATGAAAGATGTTATCGCTGTAGTTATAGGTTTGGCTGCAGCTTTGGGAGCGATCTACTTCTTCTACAGATTTGTGACTTTCGAGGAGGCCGGAGGAGGCCACCATTTCGGCTGGTATTCGCTGGGACTGGCCGCGATTGCTTTTGTATGCGGGCTGCTCTACTTCCTGGGTCATGTCAACAAGGAAGAGGAGATTCACATCACGCAGTAAGCTGCGAGCGAGGAGCTGAGCCTGTCTACGTTGGGACGTAACTGGGCCCTGCCGACATCCTTGATTGCACATCCATCTTAATTTAGAAACCAATTTCTTAACGCCGTTTGTGCACAAGTAACGGCTTGGAACGTGCGCAAACGGCGCTTAGTTCGTTTTACAGACAGAAACGGGAGAGCGCGAATGGTAATAGCTGCGATAATTATGCTGGCCCAGACAGAAACAACTTTTCGCGAGCCTGGGTATTTTGCGCCGGTCATCATGGGAATGTTCCTGCTGGGTGCGGTCGTGTCGTTGGTCGCATCAGTGCTTGGTTTCGCGCGCGCGCGCGCGTTTGGCCCATTTGCAAGATGGTTCTCATTTGCCGCGGTTTGTCTGCTCTTGTTTCACATTCAATTCCTGGTGCTTGGGTTTGGCGTGTTAACAAAGGACAGCAATCTCGTTTTCGGTATTCTGACGTTCTTCAATGTTTTCGTTTTGCTCGCAGCCGTTTGTGCTGTGATAGGCTTCATTAAATTAACCAGTCCGCGTTAGGATTCGCTGTTCGCTTGATGGTGAATAAAAGTTTTGTACTGGCCGCGCTCGCTTTGCTTGTGGGCGCGGCGTTTTTTATCTTCCGCAATCCGGAGCCGACTACTGGATCGCGGCGGGACTCGTTTGTGCGCACACGCGGCAGCCAGTTTGTCATTGGGGGACGGCCGTTTCGATTCGTCGGCGCCAACGTTGCCGTAATGTACCGTGATGACGACCGCGCGCGAATGCCGGAAACACTGGCGCGCGCCTCACAAGTGGGTATTCGTGTGGTGCGTGTTTGGGCATCTGGCGAAGGTGGACCAAACGACATTGGGCCGCTGGCGGATTTTGCCGACTGGCCTCGTTCACATCCCTTTCGTTGGGCGCCTGGCCAGTGGAACGAAGAGGCTTTCGTACATCTCGACAAAGTCATTGCCGAAGCGGCACGCAACAACCTTCTGGTTCAGCTCTGCCTGGCAAACTGGTGGCGCGATACGGGCGGCGTGACTCAGTATCTTCGTTGGGCCGGCATCAACGACGCCGCCTCAGACAGTTTCCCATTCGGCATTAACCCGGAACGGGCAATGTTGTTCTATACCAACGAAGACACGCGCCGTCTTTATCGCGAGCACATGGAGAAACTGGTTACCCGGCGCAACACCGTGACCGGAACCTTGTATCGCGACGATCCGAACATTTTCGGTTGGGAGTTGATTAACGAAGGGCAGGCGGTTACTGGACGCTGGGCGGAAAGACGTGCATGGCTTGTCGAGATGAGCTCGTATTTGAAGTCGCTTGATCCAAATCACGTGATCACTCCGGGCACATGGGGCTATCGCACGGCAGCCGAGCGGCGCGAGTGGCTAATCGATCATCAGTTGCCGTACATCGACTACTGCGACGTGCACAACTATCCACGGCCCGACGCCGACAGCTTTGTTGACTCACCTACAGCGCTGCGCGAATTTGTCGACAATCGGGCGGCGGCGGCGTTCGCACTAAAGAAGCCACTGGTATTTGGTGAGTTTGGCATGGGCGTCGAAGGCCACAACGGTTTTTCCCAGACGGAGTGGTATCGCGCATTTTTCGAGAGCAACGTTCGCGCGGGTTCAGCCGGCGCGATGTTTTGGATTCTGACTCCTGATCCGAATCGTGGATATAGCGTGGCTTATTCAACCCCGCGAGATGAAGGTGTGCTGGCGGAAGTGAACCGCGCTGCGCAGATGTTTACGGCGCTTGCCGCAGCGGAACCGCCGCCAAGGTTAACGGAACCTGAGAGTCATCTCGTCCCGCGGCAGTTTGCCTGGAAACGCTCTCCGGGTGATCCGGCCACGAATCCGCAGATGATTGTGCGGGAGGACCGATCGATTCTCTATCGATTCAAACCTCGTATGGCCATTGGCGCTCGATTTGAAAAACTCGGCAGCGGGCCAGGCTACATTTGGGGATTCGGGGTTGGTAATCTCGATTACGTAATTCCTGCGCGAGAGGACCGGCGGCGCGTCAGCGAGATAATCGTGCGCGCGCATCTTCAACCAGTGATGCCGGATTATGGCAAACCTGAGGAGATCAAAACGCGCGTTACGCTGTTCGTTAACGGCAGCAACTTTGGTTCACGACTGATTTCCGTGGAACCTGCGCGTGAACCTTTGATTCAGGAGTGGCGAATAGATAGTTTCCGGGTACGACTGCGCGCCATGCGTGGACAACCGATTACTATCCGCTTCGCTGTCACACCTGAATCAGACTGGCTTTACGGTGTGAACATTTCCAACTGGCCGGAAGGTTATGAGGCGCACGACGCCAAACCCGTTGAAGTCGAGATCCGCCGTTAATCAAACGCGGCTTTGCCGCGAAGAACATGACACGTTATTTACTGAGTAGATTCCAGGATAACTGGGTTAATACTCTTCGCCAGCGGAGGCACACGCTGCGCTGCTTCGACGATCGCCTCGCGCGACTTCTGGTCCAAAATGTAGACGGCAGCGGACGGTACCTTGCCGAGGGACAAACGAACCACAGGTTGGCTTGACTGCTCAAGCACTGACGTTACCAGCTCGTTGCTGAAGTACCGACGACCCCTCGCTACCACCACAAAATCGCCCTCATCGAGCTGCTTCAAAGCATTTGGATCGGAAAGCACGACGCAAACCAGATCCGGCCGGTTGGCGCGTTGCGCATAATACGAAGCAACTGTCGTAGTTTCACTGGCCACCTTAGCGCCCGGTTTAGCGCGCTTCGCTATCTCAAACATCACATCTCGCATGCTGGCGTCGTAAAACTCATCGTGCGGAAAAAAGTAACCCGCGTTTTGCATTCCGCCACCCAGCGCATTTGTGTAAAGCCTGAAATGCGGAGCGCTATTGACTGACGCCTCGAGCGAAGCTCCTATTACGAGCAGCGCAAGCGCGGCCCGAATGTAGAACATGGGCGAGCTCATGCTGAGCCAACGCGAGAGCAGCCTGGCGGTCCAGCAGCTGGCCAATTGAATTCCGAGTGCCGCAGTAATCAAGACAGCCGGCAGCGCCAGGGTGAAGTAGCGCGTGAACTTTCCACCGATGAAGCTGAAGGTCATCATCCACAGGAAGAGCCAAAGGATAATCAAGTAACGTCCATCGCCGAGCTTGCGTCGAAAAAGCAGTGGTAAACCAATTACGAATCCGGCGACTGTTAACAACGGCAACTTCACCGCAATTAGTACGTGATAAAAGTACCAGGGAATTCCGTGCAACCAGTCCGTCATTTTGTGACCGTGGAGCTTCCCCATGAATTCGTATGCGTCGTGCCCGATTAGTTTTTGGCCCGCGAAAAGTCCCATCTGTCGCCACGTAGCAGGCATGAGTATGGTCGGATTCAGTGCGAGAAAAACCGCACCCATGACGACGAAGAAGATCAGTATTCGCTTTTTGCCGAGGCGCCAACGTGTTTCCGGAACTCTTTGGAAGAGCCAGTAGTAGGCGAAGCTGATAGTCAGGGCTTGCGGCACATATTTTGACGCCATCATGGCGCCAAAGGCCGCCGCGGCCGCCCAGTAATATTTTTCGGGGTGACCGTCGGGTTCGCTTTCCGCCACGCGCTGGCCACGCAACCAGAAAACATTGGCCAGCAGAAAGAAGA
>JALZOO010000260.1 GCA_030913905.1 Acidobacteriota bacterium | reverse complement strand
CGCCAGCGCACAGTTCCTACAACCAGTTCAGAGTGCAAACCAGCCAAAGGTCAAGTTTCTTCCCGCGAGTCCAAAACTCATAAAACTTAACTAGTCTTCGGAAATCCTTCGCAATTCTGGCAGCCGTATACAGGGTTGGGAACATGTGACATTTTTCGGCATGGTCTTTGCGAATAGGCGCTCACACGCTTGAAGTGTTGCCGTGATCGGCAGGACGCGTTCAGCTCAGGACTCCTGGGATGACGCCTGCACTGCCAGCGTGCAAACTCTGGCCTTGACGCGAAACGTGAACTGTCACGTCTCCAACTCAGGTCTTAACCCTAACCTTTTCTGGAACCCACAAGGAGATACGAAAATGTTCAAGAATTTTTTGAGAGATGAGACCGGCGCCGAGTTGGCTGAGTACGCGGTTGCAGTAGCATTGCTAGTCGCTATCGGCGTAGTCGTGTACAGCGTGTTGGGTCAGGGCGTCAGTGACGCTAATTCCCAGACTGGCAAAGACATCCAGGACGCTTCACACTCAGTCGTTAAGTAAATCGACCGGCTATCCGTGCGGCAACACGTTAAGGAAGCCGCTCTTATTCGTTGGTGAGCGGCTTCCTTATCTAAACCAATGCGTCGGTAAGGAAAATACGGGAGATACTGAGATGCTTAAGAACTTTTTCAAGGATGAGAGTGGGGCCGAGCTGGCGGAATACGCGGTAGGAGTCGCCTTGTTAGTTGCGATTGGTATCATCGTCTATAGCGTGCTTGGTCAAGGCATCAGTGACTCTAACTCCCAGGTTGGCCAAGACATCCAAGACGCTTCACACACGGTCGTTAAGTAAATCGACCGGTTATCGTGCGGCAATACGTGAAGGAATCTGCTCAGGTCGTTTGGGAGCGGCTTCCTTAACTAAATCTAAACAGAGACTGCACTCATGAAGACACTGATGCACTTCCTTAAGAGTGACGGCGGCGCTGAGCTGGCGGAGTACGCCGTAGCAATTGCCTTGTTGGTTGCCGTAAGCGTAGTTGTCTATAGCGTGATCGGTCAGGCCATCGCCGATGAGAATAGCGGTACGGGCGCTGACGTCAAAGGTGTACCGAGGACTTTCCCGTTTTAGTGAAGGCAAAGTGTCGTTCAGTACGTTTCTACGGACATCAAATTGATGGCCCACGTTGATTACGATGGGGGATTTCAATAATGAGCATTCTTAAAGATTTTTATAGCGACGATCGAGGCGCGGAGCTGGCTGAGTATGCGGTGGCCTGCGCGATTCTCGTGGCAATTGCAATCATCGTTTACAACATACTGGGGCAGGCTGTCACCAACAAGATGAACAATGTGGCGGATGAGATAGATCCTCCGCCAGCACCGTAGCTTTCAGGGAAGAGCCGGACGTCTGTGTTCGTTATTTCGGATCACCGAAGCAGTTTACACGCGCCGGCGTTAAAAGAATGTTTCACGATCAGAGTTGGGATACAGCGTTGCTCTTTGGGTCTAACTGTTCAGTTCAACCAGTGCGGGGTTAGAAGAACATGCCCATCTCTCCGGAAGCCATGAAATTAGTGCTGCTCGTGCCGCTTGCAGTTGTCGTGATTTATTACGACGTGCGTTATCGGCGTATCCCCAATGTGATTGTGCTGGCAACGCTGGTGGCGGGGTTAGCCATTAACGGCAGCTTTGGAGGAATGCAGGGTGCGCTCGGGAGCGTCTATGGCTTTGGCCTGGCTTTCCTTCCGATGTTGTTGATGCACATTTTTGGCGCGATGGGTGCGGGAGATGTGAAGCTCTTCGGCGCCGTCGGCGCCGTTATCGGAGTAGGGTTGGTCCCGATGAGTTTTGTCCTGGTAGTAATGCTCGGAGGAGCTCTGGCTGTCTATTCAATGGTCAGGGCCGGGATGGTCTTTTCTACTCTCCACGGGGTCTTGCGGATCTTCGTTGGCATCTTGCCGGGTTGGGAAATGCCACGATTCAGGATGGCTCCCGATCGAAAGCATACGATTCCTTATGGCGTAGCCATCATGCTCGGATGCTTGCTTGCGGTGGCTGTTTCCGCCAGTAGGGCAGGGCTTTTTTTTTAGTCAACCTTCACGCACCGGGAGCAGGGTAGAGACCTCTCCTGAACTTTGGATCTTGGCCTTTACCCGCTCATCTAAAGAAGCGGTCCTGGAATTGAAATGGAGATAAATCATGATGCGGAATAAGAAATTGATCATAGCCCTATTGGCGGCCGTCGCTTTCGGACTCATCGCCGCTGTTTCCGTGAGCCGCTACCTCGCTAGTGCCCAGGCCTACACCAAGAATCTCAGCAACGTCGTGGTGGCGAAGGTGGAGATTCCCGTGGGTTCGCGAATCATCGCCGAACACCTGACAGTGGCGCAATTTCCCCGCAGCGTTGCACCCGAAGGAGCATTTCAGAAGATTGACGACAAACTGCTGGGGCGCGTTGCGATTACGAGGATAGCGGCGCGAGAACCGCTGACCGAAGCACGTCTGGCGCCGGTGGGATCCGCGGGCGGACTCTCATCAGTAATTCCGGATGGCTACCGCGCGATGACGGTAAGAGTAGACGACATCGTCGGCGTGTCCGGTTTCATCATGCCTGGCACTCTCGTGGATGTAGTCGTCGTGATTACTCCGGCAAAGGCCAGCGGACAGGACGAAATGATTTCAAAGATCGTTCTTCAGAATATTAAGGTACTCGCCAGCGGCCAGAACATTGACAAGCCGAAGAATGAAAAAGAAACAGAGCGCGTGAGGGCTGTGACGCTTCAGGTTACACCTGAGCAGGCAGAAAAACTCGCTTTGGCCTCAAGCGAAGGCAAGCTGCAGCTTGTGATGCGTAATTCGGTGGACCAGGGTGATGAAGCCACTCCAGGCGCCAACAAGACTTCACTGCTCTCAGGCGAACGGGCTCAACCCGTGCCTGAGCCTGGCCTGGGTAAAAAAGAAAACAAACCAGCGTCTACAGCAGTGCGGCGATACCGGCCGCGCGCGGCCAGTCTGACCAATGCTGCCGTGCGAACTAACGTCCCGGCGCCGGCGCCACCGCGCCCGACCATCGAGGTAATCGAAGGCGCCAAGAAGAAAAGCGTGGATTTTCCATAAACGCTCGGCAGTTAGAAACTGTAAGAGCCAGAAAGAGAGGTGTCGCAAATGAACGTGCCCCAGACATCAACTCCCAATTCGCCACTGTCGGTACTTAAGGAGATACGAACCATGGTTGCTCATTACTCGATCAGAGACTCGGTCATTCAACTGTTACTGGCGACGCTCTTTATTTTGGCGCTGGGCTGGTCAGTTACTGCGACTGCACAGGAGACCACGTACGACGCCTCCTTCAACAGCGCCACCAGAGAGGGAATACCTATCAACGTGCTGGTGGGCCAGTCGCGGGTCATTAATTTTGACCGCTCCATCGGCCGCTTCTCTATCTCAAACCCGGAAGTAGCCGAAGCCGTGATGGTTTCTCCCACTCAAGTGCTGGTAAACGGTAAGGCGTTTGGCCAGGTTAACTTCATCGCCTGGGAAAAGAGCGACGCCAAATTCATAGTCTTCGACGTCTTTGTGCGCGCAAACCTTTCCTTGATCGACTCACAGATACGGGCCCTCTTTCCGCGTGACGATATTCGCCTGAGCCAGGCCAATGGATCGGTTGTGCTTTCGGGAACGGTCGGCCAGCCACAGTCAGCCCAACAAGCTGATGCGGTGGTCCAGGCGGCCGGGTTCAAAACCGTCAACATGCTTCAATCGCCTGTCACTGACATGATGCAGGTGCAGTTGCAGGTAAGAGTTGCCGAGGTAAGCCGCCAGAAACTGAAGGATCTGGGCTCGTCGTACGGTTTAACGAATCGTGGGACTGGAGTATTCACGCAGGGCGGGGGTCCAGCAACTTTGAGTGAATCAAATAACGGGAGTTTGGTTACCGGCTTCGCCGGCTCTGCGCTCAACTTGTTTCTTTTTAATAACGGCGCCCTCGGGAATCTGTCTACATTCATCCGCGCCATGAAAACCAATGGTGCCTTGCGTGCTCTCGCCGAGCCTAACCTGATCGCAATGAATGGCCAGCAGGCGAGTTTCCTTGCAGGCGGCGAATTTCCAATACCTGTCGTCCAGGGCGGCCAGGGAGGTTCATCCGTAAGCGTCGTTTTTAAAGAATACGGCGTCCGCCTGAATTTCAAACCGACAATTATCGACGAAGATCACATCCGTCTCGAGCTGGAGCCGGAGGTTTCGACCATTGATTTTGCCAATGGCGTGAGGTTTAACGGTTTCATTATTCCTGCCCTGCGCACCAGGCGGGCCAAGACTGGTGTCGAGCTGCGCGATGGCCAGAGCTTTGCCCTCGCGGGGCTGCTCGACAACAACGAGACGCGATCACTTTCCAAGATTCCCGTGCTAGGAGACATTCCTATCCTCGGCAATCTCTTTAAGTCTTCATCGTTCCTGAAGAATGAGACTGAGCTGATGTTTATCATCACCGCCGATCTCGTAAAGCCGGTTAATCGCGATGATATTCCGCAAATGAAGGGCGTCGATGGCCTGAAGAACGGATCACCGTTGGGAATCGAGCCAAAGGGCGACGGGATCAACGGCAAGACTGGATTTTCAACAGGCGCTGCCGAAAGCACGGATGCCAAAACTAAACCAGCGGTCCCGCCTGTGGCAACCAGTGAAGCTTTAACCGTCGCCGGCGACAAGACTACTCAAGTTGGCGACAAGACCGTGAAGGCTGCGGTGGTGGTGGCTCCAGCAACGCCAAAGACCAACACGCCGGAATAAGTCGGAATTATTTGGGCTGAAACTGAGGGTGGTAGTCATGTCAGGATCAATTGACTACCACCCCGACCGCATTACAGAAGTGGAATCGATTAACTCGAGGAGCCGGAACTGATGAAGAACAAGGATGTAGCGAATTTGTCGCACCGGAAGGGCGAGCGCGGAAGCGTGCTGGCCTACACGGTCCTTTCCGCTCTATTTCTATTCTTCGCCGTGGGCCTCAGTGTTGACCTTAGCCACCTCTATCTGGCCAAGACGGAGCTTCAAAATACAGCCGATGCCGCTGCGCTCGCTGGCGCTTCCGCCTTGAAGCTTGCCAATCCAGGCAGAATTCCCACCGCCGTCGACCGCGCTGTCGACATGATGAACCGCAACAAGTACAACTTCAACAACAAGAACTACGTTGATGTCATGAGCCTCGCGAATCAACGAGCACTTGTTCGGTTTGCAATTAATTTATCCGAGTTTGATAACGGTGGAAATGGCCGGAGCGAAGCCGATGCGACCGCCAACCCTGATGACATTCGATTTATCCGCGTCATGACGCCAGATGTCCCGGTCAATATCTTTTTTTCTATTCCGAT
>JALZOO010000211.1 GCA_030913905.1 Acidobacteriota bacterium | reverse complement strand
ATTTCAAACGCCGCCTGGCCGGTTGTTATTTCAAACGCCGCCTGGCCGGCAAAATCGTGGCATAGGTCTCCCGCGGCTCAGGAGCTCAAACCGATGCCGCCCTCAAAATGCAGTTGGCTGTTGAAGGGTGCTTCGCCAGGCGCCATCGGCACGCGGCTATAGTTACCTTCTGAGTCAAGCACTCGGGCCTTTACGTTGTCTTTCAAATAAGCGGCCAGCACAACGTTTTTAAGATATCGTTTCAAGTTCTCATCCAGCACCGGTGTAACAACCTCTACTCGCCGGTCAAGATTCCTCTTCATCCAATCCGCTGATCCGATGAAAACCTCGTTTTGGCCACCATTCGCAAAATAGAAAATGCGGCTGTGCTCGAGCAGTTGGCCGACGATACTGCGAACGTGGATTGTTTCCGACAGCCCGGGAATGCCCGGCCGAAGCATGCAGGAGCTTCGAACAATCAAGTCAATTTTCACGCCCGACTGCGACGCCCGGTAAAGCGCGTCAATCATTTCCAAGTCGGTCAGGCGATTGATCTTTGCAATGATGTGCGCCTCGCGCCCTTCCCGCGCATGCTCCGTCTCACGTTCTATTAGTCCCATCATGCGTGCACGCAGGTTCACAGGAGCGACCATCAAGTGGGTATACTCCCGCGGCCTTGAGAAACCGGTGATGAAGTTGAACAGGTCCGTTGCGTCATCGCCAATCTCTGGGTTTGCAGTTAACAAACCAAGGTCCGTGTAAATCTTCGAGGTGGTTGGATTGTAATTGCCGGTGGCGACGTGAACATAGGTTTGTAACCCGTGCGGTTCGCGACGAATCACTAATGCAACCTTGCTGTGCGTCTTGAGCTTTACCAGTCCATAAACTACGTGCACGCCGGCTTCCACCAGCCGCGAAGCCCACTCGATGTTGTTCTCTTCGTCAAACCGCGCCTTGATCTCAACGACCGCTGTAACTTGTTTGCCGTGCTCACTCGCTTCGATCAGAGCTTGGGGGATCGGCGAGTTTTTCCCCGTACGATACAGACAGATTTTTATGGCAAGCACTCTTGGATCTTTTGCAGCTGCCTGAATGAAATCGGTAACAGTTGTATATGACGTATAGGGGTGATGAAGCAGTATGTCCTGTTTCTTGATGGCCTCGAATACGTGTCTCTTGTTTCCGAGTGACGCGGGAACGGTCATATGAACCGGCTTATCTCTCAGAGCCGGCATATCCAAACCGTAAAGCTCCATCAAGTCGGCGACGCCTAGCATTCCGTCCATCACGTAGACGTCGTCTTCCTCGATGCCAAGCGACTTGGTCAGGTATCGGACCATCTGAGGGTGCATAGCCGACGAAACTTCCAGGCGCACCGGCATGCCAAAGCGGCGCTCCCGCAACGACTCTTTAATTCCTTCCAGAAGATCGGCGGCCTTGTCGTCCCTGATCTCGACGTCCGCGTCGCGAGTGACACGAAACAGGTAACTCTTGCTCAAGCGCATGCTTGGAAAGACGGAATGCAAATTGGCCTCTATCAACTCTTCCAGGAGAACGAACTTGTGCTCGCTTTCGCTGACCCGGACCAGGCGCGGCACCACAGGCGGCACCTTGATGCGCACAAAGCGCGGAGCACTTCCAAGCGTAACCGGCTCGGCCGGATCCATTTCCGTTTCTACAGTCAAGCCGATGTTTAGACTCAGGTTGGCAATGTGTGGAAACGGGTGCGCCGGATCAACAGCCAATGGAGTCAGAACACCGAAGACATTCGTCATGAAGTAATGCTTCAGAGCTTTTTTCTCGGCAGGCGAGAGCGACTGATAGGGGGCGATCTCGATTCCCGACTCTGCGAGCTTAGGCAGCACGCTGTCGCGCAAACAAGTTACCTGCTGCTCGACCAAAGGCAACACGCGCTCTCTGATTACTTTCAATTGCTCGATGGGTGTCAACTCACCCGGCATGGGAGGGAAGTCTTCTATGTCCAGCATTTCCTTCAACCCGGAAACACGGACCATGAAGAACTCGTCGAGGTTGCTTGTGAAAACTGCCAGAAATTTCAAACGTTCCAGCAGCGGCAAGGACTCGTCGGTAGCTTCCTCGAGCACACGCCGGAAAAATTCCAGCTGTCCAAGGTCGCGGTTGAAGACAGACCAGGCCAGAAAATGCTTGTCTCCCGGGGCGGTATCAGCCGTTTTGCCTGAGGTGGTTGAACGGGTTTTGTTGTCAGAAGTTGTCATGATAGGGACGAAACGTAAGAACCGAGTTTCGATCGATATTGGTCAGGAATAAGGCTTCAAAGAATCTTTATCCTCTAACGCGAAATTCATTTGATTCTAATATCAACTGAAATCCAGTGGCTCCGAAAGGGCAATCCCAGGAGGATCGTATGCCTGCCTCGCGGCGACCGTTTTCAACTCTCCGGTCTCGACAATATACGCGGTGAGTTGGTTGCCGTAAACACAGCCCGTATCGAGCCCGATGGCCTTTTTTCCGTGGCGAGGCTCCGGCGCCGGCCAATGGCCAAACAAAACTATCTTGTCTCCATCATACACATCGTACCAGGGCGTGCCTTTACGGCTGGACCGATCCTCGCCCAACGATCGCAGCTCAGTCATGTCTTCCGTTGTTTGGGAGTGGAGCGCGACATCCGGACGCAACCCGGCGTGCACGACCAAATGCGTTCCCAAATCGATTATGAACGGCAGCGAGTTCAGGTAAGGCAGGTAATGTTCCTTCTCTTTCTTCAGTTCCTTGTGAGTGAGCTTCTGCGCCGGTTTCAACTTAAACTTTTCGCCGTTCCAGCGCCGGCGTAATGCCAGGTCATGGTTCCCGATGACGGCAGAAAACTGCGGGTCAGACATGAACCGATCGAGAACCTCTCTGTTCTTGGGTCCCTTTGTGATGAGGTCGCCAACGGAAATGAGACGGTCCTCGCTGCCAAAATGCACGTGCTCAAGAAGATCTAATAATTCGTCGTAGCAGCCGTGGATGTCTCCGACAACAATCGTGCGCGCTCCCATTGTTCGTTAAAGTTTCCTCTCTATCGCCCCGCACCTCGCGGTCTCTTACAGGGCACCATGTTGCAGCTGGAGTTGAACCTGGATTCTAACCCTTGAACGTGAGAACTTGAAAATGGGCACTGGTTCAGTGTCAACCAAAGTGAACCAGTGCCAAAAGTTAAAAGAGGATGCGCTGAGAAGGTGCGATTGAAAGTCTGCCCG
>JALZOO010000162.1 GCA_030913905.1 Acidobacteriota bacterium | reverse complement strand
GAAGTTTTGGCGAAACCATCCCACAAAATCGCCACAACCGGAGCAGCTACATCTCCTTGACGACTTCGGAACATCAGGTGGCCGACGAATGGCCTGACGAGTTGGACGAGCTCGAGGAGCAGGTAGAGCCTCCTGGTTCTGACAGGTCACGTCGCTTCTTCATCTGGCTGCAAGCGATCGCTTTTCTCCTCGGCCTCGGCCTGCTGATTTACGTCATCAATCTCGTCGGCATTCAGCCTCTTTTCGATGCGCTACTACGCATCGGATTCGGTTTCTTGTGGGTGCTCGCGATTAGTGGCTCACGTCACGTATTTCGCACGATCGCAATGAGAGCGGCAGTTCCCGCGGAACACCGGCGCATCAATTTCTTTCAGGCGTTCACCGCGCGCCTTGGCGGCGAGGCCATCAGTTTTCTCACCTTCACCGGCCCATTGCTGGGCGAAGCGACGAAAGTGGCGCTATTGCGGAAGCGCGTGCCCCTCACTTACGGCGTGCCGGCGCTCGTAGTCGACAATCTTCTCTACAACTTCTCAGTCGTATTTTTTATTTTGAGTGGCGCGTGCGTGATGTTGTTTACGTACAGCCTGCCGGCCCCGGTTTACTACACGCTGTTGAGCATTGCCGCGATTGCCGCGCTCGGGATCGTTGCGGCGGCGCTGGCTGCCAGACGCCGGGTGATGTTGTTGACGTGGTTGCTCGATCAAATGGCACGACTGCGCCTGAGTCCGAAAGTGATTCTCAAACGGCGTCAGCACATCAATCACATCGAATCGAAAGTTTACGACTTCTACAAACATCATCCAGGCGTCTTTTTCGGCATGATTATCTGCAACCTAATGGCGCATGTGTCCAGTGTGGTGGAAGTTTACGTCACCTTGCGAATGCTGGGTTTCGCTCCACAGGTGCCCCAGGCTTACATCATCGAGTCGCTGACTAAGGTGATAAATTTTGTATTCGCATTCGTGCCCGGCACAATCGGCGTTTACGAAGGCGGCACCGAGGTAGTCTTGCAAAGCCTCGGGTTTGCAGCAGCTACCGGCGTTGCGCTTGCTTTGGTACGCAAAGCTGGAACAATATTTTGGACCTCGATTGGATTGTTGATTCTGACGTGGCGCACTTTGCCAAACGCCTGGGGTCGTTTGTTGCATCGCAGTCCGCGTTTACACAAACTTATGGATAGCCTCGTACTCTCAAACATTGCGCACCGTCCGGCTCGGACCTTAGTCAGCATTCTGGGCACCGGCATTGGCGTAATGCTGATAGTGTTTACTGTCGGTCTGGCCCACGGCGTTCTGCGTGAACGCGGCCGGCGCGAATCAAACATTGGCGCGGAGATCATGATTCGCGCTTCCGGCTCGGTCGGCGTCGGTACGGCCTCGCCATTTCTTTTGCCCACAAGTCGCGCCGCTGAAATCGCAGGCATCGAGGGCGTGCGCGCAGCTACGGCGATTGGGCAAACACTCGATCGCAGCGATTCAGGTTTCGGTATGCGACTGCTCGATGGAATCGAGTTTGACGAATACGCAAACCTAACCGCAATCCGGATCAGGGAAGGTTCAAAACTCACTGGCGGCGATCAGGCGATTGTCGATCCCGTCTGGCAACAGCAACGACAGGCAAAGGTTGGTTCAACCGTTCCGCTGTTCGAACGTCCATTTACGATAGTCGGTGTCTATGAACCACCGGGCGGAGGGCGCATTAAGATTCCGCTGGCGACGCTGCAGGATCAGGAAGGCGCCCCAGGGCGCGCCTCTGCGATTCTCGTGGGCTGCAAAGATCCTGCACAGCAGGAGGAAGTTGCTGCGCGGATCAGGGAACGCTTCCCGGACGATCAAATCATCTTCACGCGTGATTTGCCGGAGCTCTATGCTTCAGGCGTGCCGGCGCTGAACGTTTTTATCAGGGTGGTAGTTGGCGTGGCCACGGCAATTAGCATGCTTGTAATTCTGCTGGGCATGTACACAACTGTCACTGAACGAACGCGACAGATCGGGATTCTCAAGGCGTTGGGAATGTCGAAAGCCGGGATTGCGTGGGTTATAGAACAGGAAGCAATTCTGGTTAGCTTGCTAGGAGTGACAGTGGGTATTGGATTAACTCTCTTAGCTCGCTTCTTCGTGATGCGCGTAACGACGTTGGTCGTAGACATCGAACTGCGTTGGGTCTTCGTCGCGCTCGCAGTGGGAATTGTCGGCGGTACGATTGGCGCTCTCTACCCTGCACTTCGGGCTGCGCGGCAAGACGCAGTTGAGGCTTTGAGTTACGAATAATCCAAAACGCTCAATTCTTAAAGTCTTGATTCGCGGGCTTGCCTTGCGCTGTCCCGCCTGCGGCCAGACCTCGATCTATCGCAAGCCGTTTAATATCAAGCATCATTGCAATAACTGCCGTTCCCTGTTCAAACGTGAGGAGGGATTTTTTGTCGGCGCCATTTTGGCCAATGTGATGGCCACGGAATTCATAATTCTACTGATTTGTTGCGTGTGGCTAATGATCTTCGGGGGTAATTACGAAACCGTTTTGGTGGGACTCTTCATCGTAGCGTTAATCTTTCCGGTCGCTTTCTATCACCACAGCTGGAGTCTCTGGCTGGCCTTTGATTATCTGGTCGAGGGACTGCCGAAGTATCAGGGAAAGACGTAAACGAGTTGTTTTTCGACGCGTAGCGTCGAAGTGACTCTAGCCCGGCTTTTCAAGGCCGGGTTTTTAGGCGCGATCCTGCTTGTGTCCGTCGCGTAGCGACGGAATGAACCCGGTCGGTTCCTTCATGGCGTCGCTCACGCGACGCCGATGCGGAATGGATACGAACTTCCCGGCCTTAAAAGGCCGGGCTAAAATCACTGCGACGCTACGCGCCGCAAACCCTCGCTTATCCAGTTTTAGGCAAAGCCGACGTTTCAGAATTCTACATTCGCCAGCAGTGGAAAATGGTCCGATGCTCTAATTGCTTGGGGCTGATGCTCTATAACTTCGCAGCTCAATAGCCGGCTAGCGAACTGTTTTGGCAGAAACACGTAGTCAAGTCTCAAGTGTGGATCCCAGACCGGAAATGTGTAGCCCTTTATGTCCGGGTGAAGGAAACGATAACCATCAACGTAGCCGGAATCCTTTATGTGCTGAATAGTGTCCCGCTGAATGTCGCGACCGCTTAACCAAACTAGCCCGCGAATCCACGCCGGCATTCGTCGAACATCCAAGATTTCTCCTGGCGCGAGCGTGTTGAAATCGCCAACCAGGACATGAAACCCCTCCTGATATCGTTCGATGCTCTTCAGCAGCGACTGTATCTCACGTACGCGCCGCCGTTCGCTCCACTTGGAAAAGGTTGAGCTGAGATGAAGGCCGAAAATCCGCGTGTCGCTGCCTGCCAGTACGATTTCGAGGAAGGAATGTTTTGCGCCCGCCGGGTAGTGCCATTCGTGGTGCGCAATTTCCAAACGACTTATGTAACCGATGGAATGTTCCCGCCGCGCGGACCAAAAAGGTAAGTCTGTGACCGTTGCCAAACCGCTTATCAAACCCGGATCGGTTGCTTCCTGAAAGACGACTATGTCGGGCGCGACACTGCGAATAACTTCAGCCAGGTCTTTTTGGCGCCCGCGGCCCCCGAAGCGAATGTTATAGCTGAGCAGCTTAACAATCACGGGGCTTTTTGTGCCTCAATTGCCGTGTAATAAGGTTCATCAAACAAGACATCGCGACTAAAGAGTATGAAGTTGGAAGTGGCCTGAAAGTTAACAGGTCGTGCAGCGAGTTTCTGCAATTCCTGGCGCAGGGGATCGAGCGCAGGTGCGACCGATGCGTCTTCATCGCAAAGTGGTTTCGTATGCAGTCCCGGAAGGTAGTAGGCATCGTCATTCCAAAACTCCATCACCTTGTCGCCGATAAGGGTGACATCCAGATCGCTGCTGCCGCGCCCATCAGCGTCAAACGGTTCGCCGTCTTCCCAACGCTTATTGGTGACTACGCTTCCACGAAGCGCGACCCCCGTGCCTTCCGGTAGACCGACCTTTAGTTTGGCGATGAACTCACGAAACTTCAGCGAGTCTCCGTCAAATGCGAGTCGGACAATTCGGTCTTCAACTTGCTCATCGGTCATGTTTGTAATGTCTTTGCTCTTCGCCATCTATGCCTGTCCTGAATGATGAATTATTAACGTTTGTAAACCTTTGTAAAAGAAAGTAGAAGAATCAGCTCGCTCAACGGTATCAGAACCGGGAGCGACAGCGACCGGGTCCGATTGACATATGCCACGGAGGGAAAGCAGCAAAATACCATCCTCTTGGATTATAGGCGACCCGGTCGCTATCGCTCCCGGTTCTGATACCGAGTGACGCCAAGCAGTTTTGTGCAAGGCCACGTTGTAATGATGCTGATTGCGATTTATTTTATACCGTCGTCAACCATCTCCACTAATACGGCCCAAACGATGAACTTAATTATTCGACTCGCGACAATGGACGATATCCCCGTTCTTGAAGAGTTGATTCGCGATTCCGTTCGGGGCCTCAGCGACTCATACTATTCTCCACAGCAAATTGAAAGTGCACTGGTGCACGTCTTTGGAGTTGATACCCAGCTAATCCTGGATGGAACTTACTTCATCGCGGAACTCGGAGGTCAGATTGCCGGCAGCGGGGGATGGAGCAAACGCGAGACGTTGTTCGGTGGTGACCAGTCGAAAGCAGATCGAATTGATTCCTTGTTAGATCCCTCCTCTAAACCGGCTCGCATTCGCGCTTTCTACATTCATCCAAACTGGTCGCGACGTGGGATCGGCACACTGATCTTGAAGTCGTGCGAAGATGCGGCACGAGAAGCAGGATTCAGGCGTGTTGAATTAGCATCGACGTTGCCGGGAATTCCTTTCTACCTGGCTCGCGGTTATGAGAAAGGGGAAGAGGTTCGAATTGAAATGGCCGACGGTCAGTTGTTGTCCACGTTTCGAATGACGAGACTACTTTGAAGATGCCAAAGACGGGAGCAGGAAACTCCCGTCCTGGTTGCTGATGCTGCTAATTCTTCTTTCTTTGGTTCGCCAATACGCCCGAATCGACTGTTTGTCCGGTGCGCGACAGCACCTGGAAATACATAAAAGAGTCGGCAATCTCTACCAGCATGAACGACATATCCTTGTCGAACGCTTTAGCCGTCAACGGCGAATTGTCTTTGACGTCTCCGGATCTCAATTTGCCCCCGGCCCCGGAGATGAAATAGAAAATTCCTTTTTGCGGTTTGAGCCGCTCGTAGAAATGCTCATGCCCGGCCATCACCACATTGACTCCGTATTTAAGAAATATCGGTTCCACTACTTCCCGCAGTTGCGTGTCCGAGCCGTGCTTCCCTCCTGAAGAGTAAGGGGGGTGATGGAAGAACGCTATCTTCCATTCGGAGGTGTCTTTCGCTAACTCGCTGTTCATCCAGTCAACCTGCTTCTTGTCCATGTAATTACTGTTAAGCGCGTAGAAGGCAACGTTGCCTTTAGTGAACCGGTAATACTCCTTGCCGTCCATGTTGAAGTGTTCATAGAAGCGTTGCGCAGGCTCATCATGGTTTCCCAGGGCGGCGTAGAACTTAACCTTCTGATCAATGATAGGACGGTAGACGTCCTCGAATTTATTTTTGTAGTCGGCCGGCTTTTCACCTCCATAAAGATTGTCGCCCACCAGGAGCACAAACTCGTAAGGGAAAGATTGCCGGGAGCGAAGTAGAAGGTCCGCAAGTTGTTGTTGTTTCTCGGTGCCTGTGCCCGTATCCCCGATGAGTACGAACCGGACCGAACCTTCTTTGCTAGGCAGATTGATTGAAACACCTCGATTGGCGACGCGACTTCCCTTGGCGTTCTGTTGGCCATTCCCGCCGGTCCGGGTCTGGCTAGCCACGTTTGCATTAAGACCGACAACCAGGAGTGCAAGTATTAACCCTGACAAAAAATTGCGTTTCATATTTTCTCCTATGCGTTACGGGAGCGCATTCAACGTGTAATCAACAATAAGACCACTGTCGGTATCGACCAGCAGCATATGCCGGCCAACAAATCGAAACTTAACTTCCTTTGGGAGCGTTGGGAGCTTCAGCAACAATGTCGGCGGAATCTGCGTCAACTCCTTCGATTCCGGAAAAGGATAGTTCACTTTTAATGGAACTCCCTTAGTGTCAGCTTCCAGGATCGTTTGCATTATTTCTGCTTTGTCGCGAGGTGGAAATTCCGTCTTGATCGTCGTGCGGACATACTCGGTAAAATCAGGTTTGAAGATGTAACCTTGTTTCGTACCGGCTCGCATCCCTCTCAGCCTTTCGACGAAAGACTTCTGATACGCCTCGATTTGCTCAGGGGTCGCTTCTTTAGAAAGCGCCGGTAGCTTCTTGCGCGCGAGATCGCGCTGCTTGATGTAGTCCTTAACATGGCGATTGAATGCGGCCACGATCTTCTTTTCTTGCGGTGTCAGTACCGGTGGCGCTGTCGCTGGAGTCTGTTGGGCAACCCCCGACGCCACCAAATGAGCGGGAATTAACGCCACTGAAAACGCTAATAACCACGGGAGAACGAACAGCAGTTTTGGAGTTTGATTTGTCTTCATCGCTCGATAAAAACTGCAAACAAGATGCCAGCAGCTTCCATCGTTTGGGCTATTACCAAACTCCCAAATATTTCTATCAAACCTACGGATTTGCCTGCCTTTATGTAACGTTCGCTTAGGACAACGGAAACACAACGTCCTCGCAAACAGTCGACGGAAGCGTGTCCCTCGGAAAATGTATTCATTTGTGTTTTTTCTGTGTACCGTGACGATACAATCCGCAACCACTGCCCTTGGCTTTCCTACGTCTTCTGCCAAAACACAGGGAACGTTTCTGATTAACCGCCTAACTCTCCCCTCGGCATCGTTGTGGCACATGGTGCGCATAGCAGTTGTCTCTAGCTTCAGGACCGATTAGCGATAGCAGCTCGTGAGGACACAATGCGATCAACAAAACAAGTAATCGTCGCCGCGCTGATTCTGTTTGGTGCGACTTTAATTCTCTCAGATGCCGCCCAGGCACAACGGGCCAGGAGGACCAAGGCTTCGCCGAGGGCTGTGCTTTGGCGCGAACCGGGCGACATCTCCTCTCGCAATCTGCTGTTTGGATCCGGCTCAGCAGAGCTCGCGCCAGTTGCTCCGTTTACTTTCATTAAAGAAAGCAAGAAAGGTGAGTCTCCGAAGTTTGACGTTGAGGACGCACGAGGTGTCGTGTGGACCGTGAAACTCGGGGAGGAAGCGCAGTCAGAAACCGTGGCAACGCGTCTGGTATGGTCCGTCGGATATTTTGCCGAGGAAGCTTATTACTTCGACGAAGTACAAATTCAAAATCTACCCAAGCTTTCGCGCGGGCGCGAATTCGTTTTGACTGACGGCACGGTGGTAGGCGCGCGGTTCGAGCCGGAGCGGAAACACCTCACCGAGGGACCAGCGTGGGACTGGGAGGAAAACCCTTTTCGGGGCACGCGTCAACTCGACGGGCTCAAGATAATAATGATCCTGCTGAACAACTTCGACGCTCGCAAAGAAAACAATAAGATTTTTTATTCTCGTCGCACGCCTGAAGGGCGATACGAGGCGCACCACTACGTCAGCGACCTGGGGGCTACGCTGGGTCGATCTGGAGGCCTTGGAGGTAAACGCACCAAGAATGATCTGAAAGATTTTCTTTCCACTCGCTTCGTCATGGGCGTTGAAGATGGCGCCGTCGAGTTTGACTATGACACGCGCCCGTCGAAGCTGGGTCATTTGAGCGTTTTGTACCCGCCTTACTATCGCAGCCAGGTGAAAAAGGAAAAAGCGATGCGAGGAATTCCCGTCGCCCATGCACGCTGGGTCGGGTCGCTGTTATCCCAACTAACTGACGATCAACTACGCGATGCATTTCGTGCTGCGCAGTACAACAACGAAACGATGGAAGGCTACGTCCAGGCGCTTCGTGAGCGGATCAATCAACTAACGCGGCTGTGAAAGTTAAGCTCGATCCGAGGGCACGGCCGGCAGGTTTCACTTCCTTGGCGTTAATCCACCAGCTTGAGATATCATTCAAGCACAACGTTTCAATTAGAACATGGAAGCTGCGCACGTTTCCCGTGTGGCTTTGCACAAAAACTAACCGCAAGGCGAAAGGCGAGCGGATAGCGTGGTAAAAGTACCTTGTCGTGGGTCAATGAACACAGAACCGGGAGCGGTAGCGACCGGGTCTGCGTCGCGCTGGCCTCAAGGCCATCCGAAGCGAAGAGTTTCCGCTGATTGCGTCCCACCTCGAGATTTTGTGTATCGCAAGTGCGACCCGGTCGCTACCGCTCCCGGTTCTCTATTCGTCGACCCACGACGCAGGCGTTACGACTTTTTGTGCAAAACCATGGCTTTCCGCGCTGTGCTGCGGCAAAGCCGCGGAGTTCATTCAGTTCTAAGGTGTGCAACGTAAACTAAGTAATTAGATGTTTGTCGGAACTGTAAAAGAAATCTGGCGGCACCCAGTGAAGTCGATGGCGGGTGAGAAACTTGAAGCCTGCACTGTCGATTCGTTGGGGATACCGGGAGATCGTGGATGGGCGCTACGCGATGAGCAAGCGAAAGAGATCACCAACGGCAAGCGTATACCGCTGCTGATGCATTGTGCTGCTCGTTACCGCCAGCAGCCGGCGAATGGCACCATTCCACATGTTGACATCACCTTTCCGGATGGCTCCGGCATAGCGAGCGATGACCCGCGAGTAAACGCGAGACTGTCCGAAGTGTTTGGCAAAGACTTGACCCTTTGGCCGCGCCAACCGCCGACCAACAAGCAGCATTACCGCCGCAACGCTCCCGCCGCCCGCTTGATGTCTCCGCTAATGAAAGTCCCGGGCTTTCGCTCGTTACTGCCCATGCTCACAAAGCTTCCAAATCTCGACAAGCCGCTGCGTGAGGCGTTTAGTCGTGAACCCAATGAACCGATCCCGGATATCTCAATCCTGCCGGCTGAAGTGTTGGAGTTCACTTCTCCGCTTGGCACTTATTTCGACGCCTTTCCTATTCACCTTCTAACCAGCGCTTCACTGGCAACGATGGCGCAATTCAATCCAAGCGCTGTTTGGGACCCCAGACGTTTTCGTCCCAATTTCTTTATTGAGACGGCGGAAGGCATCGAGGGCTTGATTGAAGCAAACTGGGCGGGACGAAGACTGCGAGTGGGAACCGTCGAATTGAAGTGCGAAATACCGTGCGTGCGTTGTGGAATGACTTCACATTCGCAGAAAGAGCTGCCTAAGGATCCTTCGGTGTTGCGCTCGATCGTGAAGGACGCGGATCAGAATCTGGGCGTATATGCCAGCGTGGTAAAGAACGGAAACGTGCGCGAAGGCGACGCGGTGGAGTTGGTATAGGTCAACTCTTTGGAGTGCGCCGGCCCGGCGGCGCTTTGGCCCGCTGTGACCCGTCGCGGCTTCGTTGGGTTTGACTGCAACGAGCAATTAGAGCTGAATTCATGGCGACATCGTAGTGACAAGGCGCTACAGGCCAAAGCGCCGGCCCGGTGGCGCACTCCAAAGAGTTGACCTCCAAATCAAAACAGCGCCTCAAGGGCCTCCTCTACCGATCGCACGCCCACGGCTCTCAACCCCAACATTCGTTCCAACCCTGCCGTGTTAGATGAAGGCATGATGATCGTCTTGAAGCCGAGCGCCTGCGCTTCGCGTGCACGAACCGCCGCTTGTGTGGTACCGCGGACTTCACCTGTCAGCCCCACTTCACCAAAGACCGCGGTGTGCGGATCGATTGGAGTGTTACGAAAACTCGACGTGATCGCGGCGACTAATCCGAGGTCCACTGCCGGCTCGTCTACTTCCAAACCACCGGCAATGTTGACGAATACATCGTCGCCGAGCATCTGCAATCCCACACGCTTCTCGAGCATGGCCATCAAAAGCGCAACGCGGTTTTGATCGACGCCCTGCGTCATCCGCCGGCCAGTGCCATATTTCGATTCGGACACCAACGCCTGAATCTCGACCAGCAACGGCCTCGTTCCTTCCATGCAAGCAGTAACGATTGAGCCCGCCACATTCTCCGGCCGCTCCTGCAAAAACATTTTCGAGGGATTCGCCACGGGCACCAATCCAGATCCGGTCATTTCGAACACGCCAATCTCATTCGCTGCGCCAAAGCGGTTTTTCACTGCGCGGACAATGCGATGGTTGTGATGACGCTCTCCTTCAAAATAAAGCACCGTATCGACGACGTGTTCCAGCGCTTTAGGACCGGCAATCGATCCGTCTTTGGTTATGTGTCCGATCAAAAACACCGGAACCGTGCGATTCTTCGCGAGCAATAGAAACTGATGCGCCGCTTCCCTCACCTGCGATACGGAGCCGGGCGCCGACTCGATCATCGCGGAGAAGACTGTCTGAATTGAGTCTACTACGATGGCCGCCGGGTTGAGCCGCTCTACTTCGTGAAAGATGTTTTCCAGATTTGTTTCCGGCAGCAGAAACAAATTGCTCGCCGTAATTCCCAGACGTTCGCCGCGAAGTTTTATCTGACGTTCCGACTCTTCTCCAGAAACGTAAAGCACCGAACGGTCTTTGTTGCTAAGACGATCAGCGACCTGAAGTAACAATGTACTTTTGCCGATTCCCGGATCGCCGCCAATGAGAACCAACGTGCCCGGTACAATTCCGCCGCCAAGCACCCGATCGAATTCAGTCACGCCTGAAGACACGCGCACCTCGTCCTGCGACTCAATGTCGGAATATGCGATCGCAGCGACGTCGCGCAGCTTGAGTCCATTGCGGCCTGAGGATGTCTTCGTCGATCGCGCGCGTTCTTCAACCAACGAATTCCATTCGCCGCATTCGGGACATTTTCCCAGCCACTTGCGCGACTGATGCGCACAGTTCTGACAGACGTAGATTGTTTCAGGGGTCTTCTTCAAAGCAGCGTTTGGGGAGTGACAAGTGACAGGTGACAAGTCACAAGCAAGAAAAGCCTACCAGTGACCTCCCTGTTGTTACCGGTTAATGCTTGCTGGTCACTTGTCACTCGTCACTTGTCACTTCAATAATGCTTTCACATTCTCTACAGGCCGGCCGAGCACCGCGCGGTTTCCGCGCTCAACGATCGGCCGTTGGATCAGATCCGGATGTTTCACCATGAGCGAGATGATTTCGCCATCCGTGAATTCACGCTTACCC
>JALZOO010000110.1 GCA_030913905.1 Acidobacteriota bacterium | reverse complement strand
GATCGACGCTGATCGTTCTGGCAACAGTTCTCTTCATTGTGGCGTTTATCTATGAACCGAGGATGAACGCACTCGAAACGCCATTTTCACATCGAGCGATGTACTCGATCTTCGCCGGAACTCTGCTGCATGTATTGAGTGGAATAGGAAAGACTAGTCGAGCGAAGGAACCAAAACCTTCGGAGAATTGAGAACATCTGGCTAGAGTTACAGGCGATGAGCGCCGCTGGCCGACACCGGCTTGTTGGCTGCCTGTCGTTTGACAATAACCAAAGTGATATCGTCAGCGGCCTGCGTGCCCTGGGAAAACTTCGTTAGTGCAGATTCGATGCGGTCGCGAATGCCTGCCGCTGAAGCATCGACGTTTCTCGACACCACTTCATACAGCCGCGTTGGTCCAAACTCTTCTCCAGTTGGACTAGTCGCTTCCGTTACGCCATCGGAATAAATAACCAGCACGTCGCCGACTTGCATATTGGTGCGGCCCTCACGATATTCCGCGTCCGCTTTAATTCCCAAAGGCAAACCGCCTGAAGCCAGTTGTTCAACTGTACCGGCGGCATGAACGATCAGCGGCGGGTTGTGTCCCGCATTTAGAAACGACAATGCTCCCGATCCTGGATCAAGCTCGGCGAAGAACAGCGTCACGAAACGGTTTGGCGGAATATTATCAGCGAGGTAACGATTGACTGCCGAGATCGTCTCCACGAGGGTATCGTGCGAGCCGGTCTGGGCGTGGATTGCCGCATGCAAGGATGACATGAGCAACGCCGCGGCGGTTCCCTTACCTGAAACGTCGCCCAATGCGATCACCAGGCGGCCATCGGCGCGCTGAATAAAATCGTAGTAGTCGCCGCCGATTTCGTAGCAGGGAAAACTGATGCCCTGCAGTTCATAACCCGGCACATGCGGCGGAGCGGTAGGTTGAAAGCGCTGCTGAATCTCCATGGCAAGTTGCAGTTCTCGCTCCAGGCGTTCCTGCTGCAAGCGCGACTCCACCAGCTTCGCGTTCTCGACCCTGATCGCGGCGACTGAGGCCAGGGTCGTCAGCAGCTTGAGATGGTCTTCAGTAAATCGTCCTTCAGCGATGGGCGAGTCGGCGTAGATGATGCCGAAGACTTTTTCAGACACACCCAGTGGCACAGCCAGCACAGACCGGACACCTTGAAGAACCATGGTACCGCTGGCAAAGCGTGGATCATGTTGCGCGTCTGAAGTCAGCACTGAATTGCCACGCTTCACGACTTCATCCATTACGTTTCGGCTGACGCGGATTTCACCAACCTCGCCGACACGATCGCGCAACCGCGCCACCGCGACTCGCATTTCTTCGTCCTCGCCATCGCGCATCATCAGCAGGCAGCGATCAGCCGGCACGGCCTCGAATACCAATGACACAATCTGTTCGAGCGTCTCGTTGAGCGTAGTTGATGCAAGCAGTGTGACTCCCACTTTACTGATCAGCGCAAGCAAGTCGCCTTCTTTGGCAACGCGCGCAACCGCGCTCTCTTCCGGATTGGTGCGGGCCCCCTCGATTGCTTCCAACAATCCGGAAGTAGTTCGATCACCTGAGGCGAGAGCGATAGTCGCTTCCGGCAAGGAGACCGACGAATTGTCGGTGATCATTGTGGCGCCCATGCTGGAGTGGTAGGTGCCATCGTCGAAAACAATTTCCGTTTCCCCGATCTGAATGCGGCCGCCCGGTGTCAGGGACACGGTGCCTTCAACTGTCCCACCATTGTAGAGCGTGCCGTTGGCGGAGCCGAGATCCTGCAGGAAATATTCCTCGCCCTCGCGACGCACTTCCGCGTGAACCCGGGAAGCAAATGGGTCGGGAATGCAGAGGTCGTTTCGAGCGGACCTGCCCAGGGTGATGCGCAGCCGGCCGAGTAAAAAACGGTCGGGTGCACGGTCGGGGTATTTGACTATCAGCTCAGGCATTTTATCAGTCGGCAGTCTTCAGTCAGCAGTCTTCAGTCGGCATCTCAATTCAGCGGTCGCAGCCCGGCAGGCTCAAGCCGAAGACCTGCGGCTGCAGCAATTTTATCGTTGTCCCGGAGCGCGCATCGATACGCGCGGCCCTTCGCGCATCACCATCGTGTCAGCGATAAGATCATGCAAGCCACGTCCATTTGGAGTAAACGCTGCCACCAGGAATCCCAGACCAAGAGTTAAGAACGATAACGGGTATCCCACGAAATGGCGAAGAAACGCTCGGCCGATCCCGATCTCCATTCCATTCGTACGGCGAATGCGCAATCCGGTGGCCCACTTACCTACAGTCAATCCGGTCAGTCCGGGCAGTATGACTAAATCCAATATGGCAGCAGCGACAGCGAGCAACATGCCCATGGTTTCTGAAGACGTACCGGCGGTCCGCGCGCCGCCGCCGAGCAAGCGACTAATCAACGTACTAAACGCGAGAATCGCGACCAGGATGATGTAGTCAATCAGAATGGCGCCGCAGCGCAGGGAAAAAGGCGCGCGCAGTCGGGCCAGACTCTGTATTGGCGCGCGCGGTTTCACGTGTGCTGCCGGCAGTGGTGCTGTTTCAACTGCTCCGATCATTTAGTAGTCGACACGGCTAACCGAGAAGAAAATGTAATGTCGTTTCGCCCAGACGCAATTTGTCTCCGCTATCTAAAACTCTTGGCTGGCGCGGCGCCAGACGAACAGAGTCGTTTATCACCGTGCCGTTAACTGACCCCAGATCCTCAACCAGAAATGTCTCGCCTTCGCGCCAAATCCGGGCGTGGCGCCGAGACACCTTGGTTTCCGGATCAAAGCGTGACAGATCGATTTCAGGAAAAACGTTTGAATGCGGATCGGTCCGGCCCAGCAGGTTATTGTCCTTCTGCAAAACGAACGACGCATCAAGTTCGGCAGTGCCGGCGACAACCAGCTTCGCCGTCGGGCGCGCGGCCCTCAACGTGGCGCTTGATCCAACTCCGGCCATTGGTTGGCGTGCACCGCAGTGGGCGCAGAAGATGTCGTCGGCTGCAATCCTCCCGCCGCAAAATCCGCAGAAGACCGTCTGGACCTGGACCGTTTCACCGCCTACCTGATTCGAAGGAACGCCATAAGTTACCTGCCCGGCCATCAATTTCTCGAGATGAATCGCCAGCGCATCGCGCATCGCTCCAGCTGAGGCAAATCGATCCTCCGGCTTGTATTCGACCGAACGCATCAGAATTTGTTCCATCTCAGTCGACAGTGACGGCGCTATCTGACGCGGACGCGGATTCTTGGCAAAGTCAAAAATCAGAAGCGGATTGTCCTGGGGATCCGATCCGGTCAGCAGGTGAAACATGGTGGCGCCGAGGCTGTAGACATCCGAACGCGCCTCAACCCGTCCACCAAAAAGTTCGGGAGGCGCGTAGCCCATCGTGCCCACTGCGGTCACACCTTTTTCTTCCTGCTTGACCCATCGGGCGATTCCGAAGTCGATCAGCATGATGCGGCTGGTGTTGCCATCAATCATCAGGTTTGCCGGTTTCAAGTCTCTGTAGATGATTGGTTTTGGCCGGGTGTGGAGGTAGTGCAAAACGTCAGCAGTCTGCATGCCCCAATCGGCTACCGTCTTTTCGTCGATTCGACCGCCCGGTGCGTTGCGCTGTCTCGAGGCCAGATCGCCTCCGGAGATGAACTTCATCACCAGATAAAATCGACCGAGCGGCTCGTCATAAAAATAGTCGTAGATGGTAGGAATCGACGGATGTTCCAACGACGTCAACAGCAGAGACTCTCGTTTGAAATCACCGATCGCTTTTTCATGCATTGCCGGATCGAGATGAGCCTCAACCATTTCCTTTACGGCTCTCGGCGCGTCGCCAAGATTGCGGTCTTTGGCAAGATAGACTGCGCCCATTCCACCGCCGCCAATCCGTCGTGCGATCTCGTAGCGGCCATTTAATACGCTACCAGGATCGAGTTGTTTGACTGTCGGCTGGTGACCACCCGTAGTTCCCTTTTGCGTGTGCTTGACGGTTGCGGCCGGCACGTCGCCAGTACTCTCGTTCCCCAGAGCATCCGAGTAAGGCCGAACGGGTTCGTCGGGCACGACCGGCTTGTTGGGCGGTTCCGGAGTGACAACTGCGGCCTCACCAATATCATCACGCGCGGGCGCACTCTGCGCGACGACAGGATTCTTCGTCCCGCAGTTGCTGCAGAAGGCTTCGCCCGGCACGGTAGGCGTACCACATTCAATACACTCAGCCATTTACTTAAAACTCGTCACGTTCAATCCGAAAAGGATGGTCAGTCGGGACACACTCGATAAGGGGCGGCTATGTGACCAGTTGGAAGCGTAGAAAAGTCTTGCCCACGATAATCTCGTCGCCATCGTTTAGCTGTTGACGCGTACCGGCCGCGAGTCTCTTTCCGCGATTCACAAAGGTACCGTTGGTTGATCCCAAATCCTCGAGATAATACTTGCCGTCCTGCGTCGTGATGCGCGCATGGCGGCGCGAGACTTTCGCTTCCGGGTCGTCTGAATCAAGGTCAACGTCGGGGAAAATTCCGCCATCGGCGTCCCACCGTCCAATCTGCGATTCCTCGGCGCTCAGCAGAAACTGCTTGCCTACGGATTTTCCCCGTTCGATAACCAACCTGGCATGGGCCTTTTCACTTGAACCAACCTTAGAGGAGAGACTGACTCCAGCGGCCGCTTTACCCGCAGCGACTTCGGGTTGGGGAACGGCGGAGCGAGAATGAGAACCGTTCTGCCCATCTCCGTTTATTTTGAACTTGGTCGCTTCGGAGGGGTTAGCTCCCGTGGGGGGTCGCGAATTGGGTCTGAGTGGCGCGCCGCACTCATCGCAATACTGCGCCCCATCCAGATTCTCTGTTTTGCATCGTTCACACGTAATCATCGTTTTTGGAGATTTGCGACAGTCGCCCAATCCGCGATAAATTCTCAATTTGAACGCTGGAACTGAGTCACAGAACGGCGGGTCATTCTAGCGCGAAAGTGATCTCCTCGCCAACGAGAGGTTATGTAGCGTTAAGGACTGTTTGGCGCGGACCCGTCCCCTGTCCCTCGATTCGCCGGAGCGCCTCCTCCACGTCCCAGACTCTGGTTATGACGCTGTTAATTGAAACTGTTTAGTGGTTTTTGGCGTAAGAGTTAGACGAATCGAACGGCTTCGAAGGCCCACCTCTGCTCGCCGGAAGTGATAGTTAGCCGGTATTGAGAACTTAACCCCCTGTATGAAGGAAGTATAGACATGGCTTTGACCCGGAAAAAGAAAATCATAATTGCCGTCTCGGCGGTGGCCGTACTGGCAATAGTTATTATTATCAGCGTATTTGCCAGCCGCAAAGATGAGCCCGAAGTTACCACTGTGAAGCTGGAGGTTAAGCCCGAACTGCGGCAGACAGTGACCGCCTCCGGCGAAGTTAGACCTATTCGCTACATCAAACTAACGAGCGAAGTTCCGGGCCGCATTGAAGAAATCTACGTAAATGCCGGCGACCAGGTAACGCAGGGCAAGCCCCTCGTGCGCGTTGACCCCACTCAGCTCCAGTCGAGCCAGGAAGCGCAATGGGCGGCAGCACAGGCCTCAATGAACGACGTGCAAAACGCACGTAACGCTGTCAACTCCGCACAGCAGGGCTTAGTGGTGGCCGAATCTTCGGTTGCGTCCGCGCGCCAACAGTTGGTAACGGTGCAGACTTCAGTCGACCGCGCCCAGGTTGATCTCAATACAGCGCAGAGGGAACTCAAGCGCTATGCAGATTTGATTGAAGCCGGCGTGGCCTCGCGATCCGAGTATGACGCCGGGCGCGACCGTTACGACCAGGCCAAGATTGCGCTGCAAACGGCGAAGGCGAATCTCGAGTCGCAGCGAATAGCGGTGAAGGAAGCTCAGGAACGAGCTAACCAGCAGAGGTTGTCAGTCCAGGAGGCGAGGACCGGAATCCGATCGTCTGAGATGCGCGCCAGTCAGCAGCAGGCGCTACTGCGAGGTCAATCGAGTCAGCGGTCCAAGGCTACTCAGCTATCGCCTCTCAATGGGGTAGTGGCAGACATTCCAACTCGTGTCGGCGAATATGCGGTGGCCGGACTTTCGACCACGCCGTTAATGACGATTGCTGACATGTCGACAATCAACGTTGAAGTCAATGTAGACGAGACAGAGATTTCGAATGTTGAAGTTGGTCAACAGGCGAAAGTTAAGGTTGACGCGCTGGGAGAAAAAGAAATCATCGCGGTGGTCACGCAAAAGAACCCGCTGGCGGTTTCCAAGTCAGATGTTCAGGGCGGACTCTCGAATCGCGTGAACGTCCAGGAAGCCAAGGAATTCAAAGTAACCATTGAGTTGCGAGACATGCCCGACGAGGTTCGCAACGGACTGCGCCCCGGCATGAGTGCAACCGCGACGATTACGACCAAAACGAAAAACAACGTGGTTGCTGTCCCGTTGGAAGCCATCGTAGAAAAGGCTGCGCCGACGCCGTCACCAGGCGCAACGGTTGCCGCTGGTGTGCCGGCAGCCCCGGCCGGCGAAAGGCCGAAGAGCGTTAAAGGTGTGTATCTGATCGAAGGAAACAAGGTGAGGTTTATCGAAGTCACCACCGGCATCACTGGCGAAGCGGATATTGAAATTACCAGTGGCGTACAACCAGGCATGGAAATCGTCAGAGGTCCGAGCCGAGTGTTGAAAACTCTGAAAGACGGCACATCTATCAAACGCCAAACCCGCACGCCAGGGGCTAATGCCAACTCAAACGAGGACAGCTGATGAGTGACGCGACATTAGTATCTCCGCCGGCCCCGGCTGTTGTGCAAGCGAACCAGACGGTGAGTGCTCACGACCCCGGTTCCCTGATCTCGATGCGTGATCTCTGGAAGACGTATGAGATGGGCGCTGAGAAAGTGCACGCCCTACACGGCGTTTCTTTTGACGTGAAGAAGGGCGAGTACATCGCGATTATTGGCCCGTCGGGTTCAGGCAAATCGACCTTGATGAATCTGATTGGATGTCTTGATACACCCAGTCAGGGTGAGTACTGGCTTAACGGGAAAAACGTTTCCGAGATGGACGACGACGAGCTGGCGCGAATTCGCAACCAGGAAGTAGGCTTCGTATTTCAGACGTTCAATCTCCTGGCCCGCGCGACCGCGCTGCACAATGTCGAACTGCCCTTAATCTATGGCGGCATCGGTTCTGCTCAGCGT
>JALZOO010000101.1 GCA_030913905.1 Acidobacteriota bacterium | reverse complement strand
GCATCGACCGTGCGCGATTCGCCGTTGATAGTGCAGCTGAACTTCGTCCTGGCTGTGCTTGGCTTATTCATCTGACTTCTGCTATTGCTGGCGATTGAGGGAGAAGCATATCATGTTCAGCATGTTGGATTGGCGCGATTGCCCAGAAGTGGAACGAAGCAAAGATAAGGTTAGCGGCGCCTGGGTTTTTCGCAACACGCGTGTGCCTGTGCGAGCATTATTTGAGAATTTAGAAGCTGGGGCATCTATTGACCAATTCCTCGAATGGTTCCCAGGGGTTACGCTGGAGCAAGTACTCGCCGTCCTCGCGCATACGGAACAAAGCCTCGCTGAAGCTGAAATCGCCTAGTCATCCACCAACGTGAAGATACTTTTCGATCAGGGGACTCCCGTGCCGCTTCGAGAGTACTTAGTTGGACAGTGGTAGAGACAGCGTTCGAACGCGGTTGGTCGACCCTCGAGAATGGCGCCTTGCTAGCAGCAGCAGATGCCTTTAATGTTCTGATTACAACTGATCAGAATCTTAGTAGTCAGCAGAATCTCAGGGGACGCAATCTTACGATCCTAGTTCTCACCACCACGAGTTGGCCTCGCATTAAAGAGAGCATTCCCCAAATCGTGAAGGCGCTCGAAGCCTCGCGTCGCGGCGAATACCTGGAAATCAGTCCCCGGTAGTCCCGATTTCCATCAGTGCTTCCGGCATCAACGGCACATGATTGAAACTGACCCCGGTGGCATTCTCGATTGCATTTAAGATTGCCGGCGCCGCACCGTCCATCGGCAGTTCACCAATTCCTTTTGCGCCGCCCGGCCCGTAGGCATAGGGGTTCTCCTCAAAATAAACCCGAATCGGCGGAATGTCAGCGGGTGTAGGAATGATGTAATTGGTCATCTGATTATTGACCATCCGCCCGTTTTGCCAGACCACATTTTCAAACAGCGTGAACCCGATTGCCTGCGCTACACCACCTTCAATCTGTCCGGCGGCTAGTACGGGATTGATTACTCTCCCTACTTCCTGCACGGCCACGAAGTCGTCAACGTGCGCCTCGTATGTCAGCGTGTCAACGGAGACTTCAGCGACATATACGGCCCAAGCATACGTGCCGTACGCGTCGCCCTGATATTTTTCATCATCCCAGTAAACGTTCGGCGGCGGCTGGTATTTGCTAAACGTCTTCAATGGTCCAAAGTTCTTGATATGTTCGCGGCACGCCTCCTGAAACTCGTCCTGCGTGTAGCCGTCCTGCAGCAGTCCGGCGCCCATTAGCGTCTGCTTCAAACCTAACACCGCCGACTCCACCAGTTTCCCCACTACCATCGACGTGCGCGAAGCAACCGTTGGCCCACTATTCGGCACGTTTGCGGTGTCCGGTTGGGCAACTTCGATCAGACTGTGGTCAACGTTTAGTGTCTCAGCAGCAATCTGCGCAAAGACTGTGTTCGTCCCCTGCCCAATCTCTGTGCTGGCGGCAAGAATCCGTACGCGCCCATCCGGCGTTGCCTCAGCGCCAACCATTGAAGCGAGATAAACCTCGCCTGAGCCAGTGAATCCTGCTCCATGCATGAACGAAGCGAAGCCGATGCCTTTCTTTATTCGTGGGTTCCCGTTCTCGCGCGCGAACCGCTCACGCTTCTCATGGTAGCCGGTCAACTCAAACGCACGATTCAGCAACTGGTCCATGTCGACCTTTTCTTTAATCACCTGGCTGGTCGCGGTTGTCTGTCCCTCCTTGATGAAGTTACGGCGGCGAAACTCGTCCGGCGTTAACCCAACTGCTTCTGCCACTCGATCCATCTGGCGTTCCAGCGCAAAGATACTTTGCGGCGCTCCAAATCCACGGAATGCACCGTGCGGCGGAACGTTGGTGGCCACTGCGCTGGAACGTATGCGCACGTCAGGACAGGAATAAGGGCCTGCTGCGTGAATCGTTCCTCGTGACAAGACTACCGGCGACAGGGTGCAGTAAGCGCCGCCGTCAACGATGAATTCAATCTCCATCGCCAGCAGTTTTCCGTCCTTGGTCACCGCCGTCTTGTGGCGAGTTCGCGATGGGTGTCGCTTCGTCGTCGCCACCATGTCTTCAGCGCGGTCGTAAATCATCTTCACCGGCTTGCCCGACTTCCATGAGAGCAGCGCTGCATGACCGGCAATCAGCGACGGATACTCTTCCTTTCCGCCGAAGCCGCCGCCAGTTTCAGTTTGCACGACGCGAATTTTTTCTTCGGGCAGCTCAAACAATTTCACTAAGGCCTTGTGAACGTAGTAAGGACACTGCATCGAGCCCCAGACGGTAACGCCATCCGGCGGGTTTGCTATCGCAATGACACCATTGTTTTCGATGTAGAGCTGCTCCTGCGCGCCGGTGAAGTACTCGCCCTCAACAATGAAATCTGCTTTCGCCCAGGCCTCGTCGACGTTTCCCTTGTCGACCAGGAACGATTTGAACACGTTGTCTTCGCCCCAGATGATCTGTTTCTTGTCTACCGATTCGGCCAGAGTGAAGACAGGCGGCATCTCTTCTGTCTCGATCCGCACATTGCGTCTGGCTTCTTCGAGTAGATACTTGTCGGGATGAGCGATCAGCAGGATTGGTTCTTCCGCGTGATTGACGACCTGGTTCGCGAGGTAAGGCTGATCATTGAGAATTAGCGCCACGTAATTCTCGCCGGGAATATCCTCGGTCGTGACAATTGTGAATTCAGACCAGTCAAGATCTCCTGTGAACGAAATGTTCTTGATTCGACCGCGCGCTATCGGGCTGCGAACAGTCGTGCCGTGAAGCATGTCCGGAAAGGAGATGTCATCGATGTATAAAGCTGCGCCGGTGACCTTCTTGCGGCCCTCCTTGCGAGGCACTGATTTGCCGATCGGATGATTGTTTGTTTGAGCGGTCATTAATGTGACGAGTACTTTACAACCCAGGGCCTGGATCGTAAATACGATCCACGAATACACGAAGCA
>JALZOO010000072.1 GCA_030913905.1 Acidobacteriota bacterium | reverse complement strand
TGGATCACTCTTCATGAAACTGGGAACATCGCCGGTTTCGATCCTGTGCTCGTAATGGACGTCTGGGAACACGCATACCTGCTTGATTACAAACCGGCGGATCGCCCGAAATACATTGAAGCGTTCTTCTCGAATATTGATTGGACGATGGTTGAGAGCCGACTGCGCAAGAACTCCGGCGTGAAGACGGCAGGAGCCTAGTTCAAAAGGGAAGGAAGAACCAGATTTTCCATTTCTCATTTCTCATTTGTCATTGAAGACGCGTGATGCGAGCAGTTGTTCTGGCCGCGGGAAAGATGTCTGGCCGCAGGAAAGATCTCTGGCTGCGGGAAGGAGTCGGCTGAAGACAGAAAAATTCCTCTCAGACTCTCAATGAAAAATGAGAAATGTGAAATGGAAAATCTGATCCTCCTGCTTCCTGCCCCTGCTGCCTGCATCCTGCTATTTCTGCGGTAAAGGCGGCCTCCTCAAATCGCAATCAACATCCAAAGCCTTAAGGAAGTTGAGCAGGTCCTGACGCTGATCGGGAAGAATATTGCGCTTCTCAAGATTCTTCTTGTCGAGATATGGATTGGGCTTACCTCCGCCCAGCATGATGTCAACCGCTTCTTCGAGAGTCGCCACACTGCCATCGTGAAAGTAAGGCGCTGATTGAGCGATGTCGCGAAGTGTCGGCGTCTTGAATGCTCCCGTATCCTCCGGTTTATTAGTCACCTTGAAGCGGCCGACGTCCGGTTCCTTCTGATCCATACCAATGCCGACATTGTGATACTGCTGGTCCGTAAACAGCACACCATCGTGACAGTTGGTACACTTAATGGCCTGAAAAATGTTCCAACCTCGCGTCGCACTTTCATTGAGCGCTGACGTATTGCCCGCCCGGTAACGGTCCCATGCTGTATCACCGCTGATAATCGTTCGCTCATACGCGGCTATCGCCTTCATCATGTTCTCCGGCGTGGCATCACTCGCGAACACTTTTTGAAATTGTGTGCGATAGTCTTGCAACGCGTTGAGCTTAGCCGCGATTTCGTCAGCTTTGGCACCCATGTTTGCTCCGGTCCAGGCAGCCATCGCTTGCTTCTCAATTGAAGGGCTGCGTCCGTCCCAGTAAAACTCCTTGTGATAACCAATATTCCAAAGCGTTGGGCTACTGCGCGGCAGTTGTTTTCCGAAAGCTCCTACAGATTTAGCAAGTCCATCGGTCAGACCCTTCTCGCAGACGTGACATGAATAGCAGGAGCGTGAACCATCTCCGCTCAGGCGTTCGTCGAAGAATAACTGACGGCCCAATGCCACCTTCTCCGGCGTCATTGGGTTATCGGCCGGTATGGTCATCGGTTCATAGGTCGTGAGCTGCTGCGGCAGCGGCAACACCTCGGGCGCAAAGGTTGCCGACTGAGGTTGCCGCTGACAACCAACTAGTAACGCAATGGAAATCACGAGCAAAACAATTACACAGTTCAGCATTCTTGTTATTCGTGTCATGGGTTTCTCCAATTGATCGGAAATCCCTTCCTTCAAGAAAATCAATTGCATTCCCCCCGGTCCGTCGTTTCGCGGATTCTTGCATTGCGATTGTCAAAAGTCTAGACCATCGCACGTTAAAGCGGATTCCGGATCCACAAGCTTTCGCAGCATAATCGGTTAACATTCGCCACACCATTAGCGTAGCTTACAAAACGAACAACAGGGAGGGAGCAACCAACATGCGAAAATTGAAGCAACAGATTCTAATACTGATCGCCATCACGATCGCAGTCTTCTTACTGGCCGGCTGTTCGACCGACAACCAAAATCACGCAACGGCAGTTTCGACTGTTACACCACCGCCGAATCAGGTACTGCAGGAAGTCCCACGACCACAGAAGCTGGATCTGATGAACGCAAGAGGCGAACAGGACCAGGCCAGGCCAATCCTGGAGATTGTTTCGCCGGCCAACAATTCCACAATCAAGGGTTCGGTGGTGGCAGTGCGTTTGAATCTTAGCGGAGATCTCAAAGGCTACAAGCCGCATAAGGATCCGGCGACGGGCACCGGCAACCACGTTCACGTGATTCTGGACAACCAACCCTACGAAGCCTATTACGAATTGGATCAGCCGTTTGAATTGCGCAACGTGACGGCGGGAAAGCACACGCTACGAGTGTTCCCGTCACGTCCCTGGCACGAAAGCTACAAGAACGATGGCGCTTTTCAAATGGTGAC
>JALZOO010000061.1 GCA_030913905.1 Acidobacteriota bacterium | reverse complement strand
TGAAGTTAAGCAGTTCTGGCTTGGTTTGTCGGCATTGCTTCGAGAGCTGAGGGTTGGTTATTACATTCGTGTTCTTCCAGGAGTTCGCCGCGATCCTCTGAACGACGACTCCTTGATTATCAACACGAGTATCGCCCGGATTCTGCCACTACAGATCTTTCACCTGTTGGGGTTCCGCAAACGGCGCTGGATTGACAAACATCTGGTAGTCAGCCGGCGCTCTCATGATCTGTCAGGACCGACGAAGCTTGTTCTCTAACGCAGAGCTGAAGGGATGGTCGCATCCATGGTGGAAGTTGTGAAACCACGCGTGCTAGTCAAATTTGGGACTGATGTTGCAGCCAATGACCATTGCTTGCGTTTCGTTGTGACCCAAACTGTTAGTTTGTGGCTCAAGCTGATGACTTGCCATCACTAAATCAAAATACCGCACTTCCCGAAGCTATGCCCTCGGGAAAGAGACATGCGAGAATACTCATCGCTATGGGGGCAATGGAGGAATCAAAGGACTTGAGCTACGGCGCTGCTTCGATGGAGCGGGAGCATGCGGGCCAACTTAGGCTGTTCAATGATCTTAAAGCTGCCGTTCGGGGCGGGGCTGACGACAGTTTGGTCTACGCGCTACTCGATGAGCTGGTGGAACACACAAATCTCCATTTTCTCTCCGAACAGCTCGCTATGAAGCTGCATGCCTACGAAGCTTCTGAGTCTCATCTGCTGGAGCACGAACGGTTGCTGGCCGAGGTGCAAAACCTCAAGCGTGGCCTCAAGACGGGAACGGCTACGGACAAGCATGGTCTGATTGAGGCTCTTCGCAGTTGGTTGGTTATTCACATTCAAACTGCTGACAAAGCGCTGGCAGAATACCTGAGCACGCAGGCCGCCCAGCCACCTGAAGTATCGCCTTAGCTTCGCGTAGTCCTTTCCGTTCGATCACATTGCGGTGAAAAAGCGCGCCGAACACGGGGTTCGCGGCAACATAACGCGTTATCAAATGGGTAAGCGTCTTCCCAAGCAGCAACTATTGGCTGAGATCGAGCAGCAACGTACCGCGCTCGATCAGACCCGAGAACTACACGCTCACGTTCCGCGAGCCAATCGTCCGCACACCATCACGCAGTTTCTTGTGTCTCTGCAGCAGTCTCACATACCGCGCTTCATCAGCGCCTGCTTTAGCTCGGACAATCTGCTTGATAGCGCTCTTTTCCTCTTTTGACCAGCGTGATAGACCTGGAATGATTGCCAGCACCAAAGCGAGATCCGAGAAGACGCGATGCTCTGACGCACTTAAGTCTGTTGGCTTAACTCCAAGTGCGTGTGCGACTGAAGTCGCGAGCGCCTGGCGGAGCTTTCGTTCGCCGTCGCCGAGCTGCTTGCTCAGGCGACGCTGAACAGCGAGCCCGATGTTCGGGACACGGAAATTGTCCCACTCACCGGGATGCTGAGCTGAGGGCGCTTCGTAGAGAAGATGCCCCGCGGCGAGTTGGCGCAGAATGCGCGCAGGAGTGCGATAGCCGGGACGCTTAGCGAGTCTGCGTTCTTCCCGCGCAACTATGCGGGCCACCCGCGGTTGGACCGGGCGGAAGCCGAGTTTGCGATAGAACCAGAACGCGCCGGCCTCGATACCCTCTTCGTTGTGGCTGCCGAGTTGGTAAGGCTCAACTGAAAATACTGAGACATTGAGGTGCTGCCGCAGAAAGCGAAGCAGCCGAGCATAGATCCACGCTGACTCGCCATCGCGGAAGGTGTAGAAGAGATTCACGCCAACCTCGGTGCGTTCAAAAAGCGCGAGGGATTCAGCGTAACCTGCCGGAACGCCGTTCTTGAGGATCAGCAAGGCATGATAGCCGAGTAGCGGCAGACGGCGCCCGGGCGGCAAACCCCAGATAACGAATTCGACGCCGCGACCGGCAGACGCGCGCAGGACGTGCCGCGGGTCGCCATAGGTGAAACCATGAAGCTCGCGATAACGCACGGTCATCATGTCTCTGCCCAGGAACACCAGTTTTTTGCCGTCGGCGCGGGAAAGTTTCTTGAACGGCAACGGCAATGGATCCTCCAGCTCCCTCTCGAGTGAAACCTCGCTGCGCGTGATGAGTGGCCCATCGTGATAGAAGGTTCTGTTCAAATGAAGCCGCATACTCGTGAGCGTCGCCGGCGAGTTGCCGAGTTTCCAATGGACCCAGAGCTTGAGCGCATTGAAGAGATTGGCCTTCGCTGTTTCGGCGATCGAGAGATGGGCGAACTGTCGTAGCAGCCACGCAAGGTCCGTCTCGTTGGGGCTTTTGGCGGCGCGAATCCAGGCCAGATACGGGACCGGATACACAACGTAAGCCCCGTCCTCGAACAGCGGCAAAAAACTTTTCAGGACGGAAACAAGCAGCTCGTCGTTCTCATAACCCTCCCAGTCAATTTCGACCCGCGACGGGTAACGCGCCGCAAGATACCGCACGATGTCATAGCCCCAGATTGCCGAGAATGCTGTGCCGGCGATGCCTGACACTGGCGGGTCGGCAAAGGCTGAGAGGTCACCGCCCGAGGTGCGCAGGTGGGAGACGCGTTTGTGGAAAGAAGCGAGAATGACTTCACTGCTTAGCCGCATTGCGGGGGTGTGCGGGTAGGCGCGCAAGAAAAGGAGGGTCTCGTGAAAACGAATCAAGGAAGTGGCATCGGGAAAATGGCGCCGGCCGAGTTGGGCCAGGAGCTTTTGTGCGCGCAAGCGGTTGCCCGGCTCGAAGCGGCACTTTAGTTCCGCGAGCCGGGCAAGTGCAGCGTCAAGGGTGGTGGTCGGTACGGTCAGTGTGATCCTTTCCCACAGCTGGTCGGAGTAACCCTGCGTTCGTCTCGGAGCTGGGATTCCTTAGTTCTGGAGTGAGATCAGATACACGCTCCAATTAGTTTTCAAATCTGCTCAAGTGCGGTTCCCAAGTCGTAGATGATATCGTGCCAGTCCTCCAGACCGATTGAAAGGCGAATGCCGCCGGGCTCCAGCCCTCGGGCGTGCTTCACCTCCGGCGGCATTGCCGAGTGCGTCATTGAATAAGGCTCTTCGATTAGCGTGCGGATCTGTCCGAGGCTCACCGCCAGCGTAATACTGTAGGCATGGTTGGCAATGTAATCCATGAAACGGTCAGCAGCTTCGGTGCCTGCCTGCTCCTCACCCTTCAGAACAAAATAGACCATGCTACCGGGGGCAAATTTGCCGTCATAACTTGTCATCTGCCGGCGAGCGAGTTCGTACTGCGGAAATGTGTCCAGTCCCGGATAGTGAACGCAGGCGACCTTCGGATGCGCTTGCAGAAACTGCGCCACCTTGTGCGCAGATTTCTGTTGATTCACCATGCGCGTTGCGAGGGTAGGCAGGCCATAGACAAGAATTGACCAGGCGCTTCTCGACGAGAGCGCGCCGCCAAAGTCCTTGCGATACATCAAGAGAGGCGCGTGAAACTTAAGTGGCCCAATCACAGCACCTCCCATGTCCGTTCCAAAGCCACCAATGTCTTTTGTCAGGCTGTGGGCGACGAGATCAGCCCCGTGCGTTAGGGGCCGCTGGCAGTAAGGCGTGGCAAAAGTGTTATCGACGATCATCAGGAGCCGATCTTTTTCTTCCGCGTTGGGTCTGACGTCGTCCATCCAGCGTCGCACCAAAGCAATGTCGATGAGATCGAGCGTTGGATTCACTGGGGTCTCGAAATAGACGACGCGAGTGTGTTCGGTGATAGCCTCTTTAAAGCTCTGTTCATTTCTAAGATCTGCAAATCTCGTGGTGATGCCGAAGCGAGGCAGCCAGTTTGTTACCAGGCTATAGGTGCAACCGTAAAGTGTGTGATGCGCCACGATCTCTGTCCCGACTTTGCCGGTAATACCGAGCGCTGCGCTGATGGCTGCCATTCCAGTTGCAAACGTAACTGAGGTTTCACCGCCCTCGGCATGGGCCAGATGTTCCTCGAGCATTCCGCGGGTCGGTTCGTCCAGACGATCGTAGACGTAAATCGGGATGTGCCCTTTGACGTCCGCCTCGTCTGAAGCAAACTCGACAAAACCCTGTCCACCCCGGTGCACTGAGCCCAGGCGATAGGCGGCCGAAGCGGAAATTGGCGGAACCAGGTGATGATCAAAGTCCCAATGGTTGCTTTCGCGGTTCCCGTGAATCATGTGGGTGCGAATGCGATAGCTTTCCTTCTTCGTGCGATGTTGTTTGTTCATGAGAATATGCCCAGGCAGATCGTGCGTCGCAAACCACAGACCAGCTTGGTAGCAGAATGCGTTAATCGTGTACGGGATTCGCAAAGTCCTCTCGTTTGCGCGTATCTTTTCGTAAACAGCTGGCGATCTCAGTTGGGCTACCCTTCGCTGACACCATTACCAAAGCGAAAAAATCCTCAGCCCTGCGCCCAGTTGCGTAATTTCCCAACTATCCATGAAAAGCATCGCGGGGCTAATAGCCACTTCGTGCGTTTTTGCTTGACGCAAAAACCATCTACACTGTGAAATTCATTTGAACCGGTATGTCAGAAAATGGAATCTTAGCGATCTTGGTAGGTGGAGGGCCGGCGCCGGGAATTAATGCCGTTATTTCGGCTGCTGTTATCGAGGCAGTCAATGAGGGCTTCGAGGTTGTCGGAATCGTGGATGGCTTCAAGTGGCTGATCCG
>JALZOO010000053.1 GCA_030913905.1 Acidobacteriota bacterium | reverse complement strand
GATTCAACCTGCTAGACATGATTGCCCGTCTCGAGCTCAAGCACAGCAAGCGTTTTCCGGTCGCGATCATTCTTGATTTTGTAACCAACACGCAGACTCACGATGTAGTCACCGCAGGACCTGGCGGGACCGATCTGGTGCTGCGCAACAAAGAGAACAATGGTTTCTGGGGCGAAGTTCAGGTAGGACAAACGAAGGCGCGCGGCGACATGTTGCTTGGCTACACGTTCATGCGGATCGAGAAGGACGCGGTGCTGACGCCGTTCAACATGTCTGACATCACGCAACAGTCAGACATGCGCGGGCATCGTTTCACCTTTTCCTATGCGGCCGATCCGCGCGTGGTCCTGACCGCGACCGGCATCGTGACCGAACGTCCAACGGGCTTGTTGGGAGCGTTTGGGACAACCCCACCGGGATCGTTGAATCGCCCAACGACGCGTCTGCAATTCGATACTGTACTGAGGTTCTGATCCATTCTGGTAAGAAACGATCCACGAAGTAACGAAAATACACGAAACAAGTTTAGTGCTGCTTAGTGTGATTAGTGGATCGTTCCTATCCTTTGCCCATTGGACTGTAAGATAAAACAAACGGTCCGCTGCGAAGGGGATCACTCCCATTTACATCGGACCGTCGTTTTTAATCCGATGTCTCACGTTGGTACCAACGCGCAACAGTCGAATCTATGTCTCACATCCTAGGGGCGGCGAAACTCAGCGTCAACCCTTCGGCATGAAATAAAACAGGTCGAATAGATCCAAGGCAAACCTTAACCAGAATTTAATTAGACAGTAACGCCTAGTTAGCATCCGGCAGTTAACGTATGCGCAGATACTCTTTACGGTGGCTGGCGCAAGCATCGCGTTGGACCCGTCGATGCTCGGTAGATCGAACGCTCCGTCGCCCGACCGATTCACAGGGGGAATTGGGCAGGCAGGTCGGATAGCACTGGAAAGGTATTCCCGCCAACAATACCTGGCATGCTCGATTCCTAGCGAGTGTGTGCAGGTTCCGCTTCCGAACGCGAGAACCCCGGTAGGAGGCCTGCCTGCCGGGGTTCTTTGCATTTCAGACGAATACAGATCAAACAAGAGCGCCTGGCATTCCCCAGGGACCCCCTGAGGCTTACCAGGCGCGAATTCAGCAGCGAGTATTTTAACCCTCAACGATCGCTGACAAACTCACCGGCAACCACTCGCTTCTGCGAGCGCAGCCGCGAGGCCAACGACCTGTAAAAACATTTCAAGCACAGCCCATAGGAATCATCGCTCGCTTTCTCACGAATCGTTACCCCACAGGAGATGCACAGAATCTTGAACTGAGCAACAGCCACGGCCCTCTTCTTTCTCATCTTCATCCACTCCAGGTTTCTTGGTTGGTCATTATGTTGGCGCAGTTGTGTTACGCAGGCGTGGCTGAGAAATTAAATCTTCATTACCTCTCTTTTTAATCCCCCTTTCGAGGACGTTTTGTCATACGCATACATGAAGAGTTCAGACCGAGTTCAGACCATAAGCCTGTGGAAAATTCTTCTGTCCCGCCAGTTAACATTTTGGTAACATACGCCCAATCGCGCCGACCCCTTAGGTGCCTTGAATAATCCGAACCGACGCATGCAAGAGTCTACGCCGGTGCAAGCTGGAAGGAAGCCAAGTTGCTACCCAGAGCCTGCGGAAAACTCGTCTCTCGAATCAGCCGTGCAGCATCGCTCGCCGGTCTGCTTCTGCTCCTGCCGATTCCTCTGAACGCTGAACCGGCTCAAACTCGGATCGTGTGCCGGATCGATATCAACCAGGTTCATCGAGAAGAACTCGCAAACAAATTGCGCAAGATTACGGGTTGGACTGACCTCAAGTTTGATCGAAGCGGCTTTCTGCGTTTGGGAACCAAAGAACCTGTGAGTGGGTCACAAACCGCACGTGAGCTCTTGAAGCGGACGATTGCCGGAAAGAACGTCATCGTTCTCGAGGATGCCAGCAAAAACCCTGACGTCGCTTTCTCTCGCGTCGTAGAAGTAAGATGGAAACATGAAACGCCAGGTAGTCCTCCGGCGTTTGTAGTGCAAATCGATTTCGATGACTTCAAACACGTGATAGGGGATAAGCGGGCGGTCGAGGCCTTTAACGAGGGTTGGGTACTCCTGCATGAGTTTGATCATGTCGTCAACGAGTCGGACGATGCGGACAAACTTGGCGAGACGGGCGAATGTGAGAGCCACATCAACCAAATGCGCAGTGAATGCGGTCTTCCGGAACGAGCAGACTACTTCTTCACATACCTTCCGCATGCCGATGCTGCACACATGACCAGATTGGTTCGTCTGGCATTTGCAGAGAGAACGGACAACAGGAAGAAGCGTTATTGGCTGGTCTGGGATGCCCGACTCGTAGGCGGAGTTGACGAAACGAAACAGATTGCCGCACTGAGATAAGTCCCCACCTCCTCAACCGACATCACACTTTTTCTTCGAATAGGACACAACCATGAGCGATTGGGTTTGGAAGGGCCAGGTCTGTACTTCAGTCGTTTGTAGCGGCTTTAGCGATGGGTTGAACCCTCGCTGAACGGTCATCGCGGGCTCTTTCCGACATCTCTTGCAACGTTGAGTGCACCTCTAAAAGGATAGTCTTGAGTTTCGCCATCTCTTCCGGAGAACGTTCCTTTGAAGAGAAGAATGCAGTGGCGATGTCTGTGCTGAGCTCATTGGCAATAGCCATAGATAACCTCGATCTGAACGAGAACTGAAGACGGGAAAAGGCGAATTGTAGATTTGATACTACTCCCCGCCTGTTACGTTGATGTTACTGCAATGTTACATGCCGTTCTTGATTCCGAAACTGCTCAGCTGTTAATCCTCATTCATCTTTCCAAACCACATTAACAAACATTTAAGGCGCAATTCACAGCACCTTAACCTCCCGCGCCTACATTGCACCTTTCATACTGACTAGAAGAAAAAGTTTTTCAGTATGGCGTTCGACGAAGCTCGCCAGAATTCATTTCAACAATCACAGGAGATAGTAATGAATACGATAGTCCTCTGCAGGCCCAACCACATTTCCCTAATCCTGGTGCTGCTCGCCGTACTCGTAGCAGTCCAGCTCCAACCCAGCTCGGTGCTGGGCCAGTCGGGACCCACGGGCACGCTTACCGGCACGATCCAGGATCCTAATGGTGGAAACTTGCCCGGTGTGAGCGTGACGGTGCAAAACGTCGCGACCAGTGCATCGCGAAGTTTGGTCACCAATGGCGAGGGCCGCTGGACCGTCCCCGGACTTGCCGGTGGGGTTTATCAAGTCACTTACGAGCTGGCGGGCTTTAAGAAACTAGTGAGAGAAGGAATAGCCGTCGAGGCGTCTGTATCACGCACGCTTGAAGACAAGTTGGAAATCGGCTCAGTGGACGCAGTCGTAAACATTACAGAAGGCTCGGCGCTTGTATCGTCCGAAACCGCGACCACCTTCCGCCAGCTTTCATCCGAGGACCTGGTTACCGTCCCCACATCCACGCGAAGCTTTACCCAACTTCTTTCGACCGAAGCAGGCGTAAATACTGATTTGTCACCGGTACTTACGAACGGCAACGGCAATCAATCACCTTCAGTAAATGGCACCCGTACCACGAGCACCAGCCTGTTTTTCAACGGCGTAGACGCCACCAACATTACGACCAACGAAGGCTCCCTGAATGACAACATCGCGCCTGCGCCGGAGACACTGCAGGAAGTGAAGTTGCAAACCAGCCTGTATGACGCTTCAACCGGCCGGTCCGGCGGCGGTAACTTTCAACTGATCACCAAACAAGGCGGCAACAACTTCAACGGGTCAGTCTATTACTACTTACAAAACGAAAAGCTGAATGCAAACGATTACTTCTTCAATAAAGAAGGTATTGACCGGCCCAAAGCGCGACGCAATGAAGCGGGCTTCACCCTCGGCGGGCCGGTGGTGAAAG
>JALZOO010000028.1 GCA_030913905.1 Acidobacteriota bacterium | reverse complement strand
CCGGTTGAAAACGCTTCGTTCATGCCGTGGCTGGTTGGTACTGCGTTGATTCATTCACTGGCCGTAACTGAAAAGCGCGGCGGGTTCAAAAGTTGGACGGTGCTCCTAGCCATAGCTGCATTCTCGTTGAGTCTATTGGGAACGTTCCTGGTTCGGTCGGGAGTACTCACTTCCGTTCACGCTTTCGCCACCGATCCAAAACGCGGCATCTTCATTTTGGTGTTCCTCGTTGTCGTTATCGGCGGCTCCCTGTTGCTGTACGCCTGGCGCGCCAAGCAGGTCGGACTGGGCGGGAAGTTTGAGGTTGTCTCGCGAGAGTCGTTCCTGCTGTCAAACAACGTGCTGCTTGCCGTAGCAGCAGGCTCGGTTTTGCTCGGCACTCTCTATCCGCTTTTCATCGATGCTTTGGGAATGGGCAAGCTTTCGGTCGGACCACCTTACTTCAACAGTGTGTTTGTGCCGCTGATGGTGCCGGCAATGTTCTTGATGGGCATCGGCCCAATCGCGCGTTGGAAGAAAGCGAGTCTGCCGGAACTCGCGGTCCGGCTGCGCTGGGCATTTCTCGTGAGCGTGGTGACGGCGCTGATACTTCCTTTTGTTATTGGACAATGGAAGGCGCTGGTTTCGCTCGGGTTGATGCTGGCTTTCTGGATTGTGGCCACTACCGTCGTCAACATCCGGGAGCGAATCAAGGCTACGTCCGGCCAGCTCAGTATTTTTCAAAAGCTGAAGAGCCAAACACGAAGTTATTACGGCATGCTTCTGGCCCACGTGGGCGTGGCGGTTTTCATCGTGGGCGTGACGCTCGTCACCGGCTACCAGTCGGAACAGGACGTGCTCATGCGCGTCGGCGACACAGTGAACGCCGGTGGTTATACGTTTCGTTTCAATGGAACGACTGATGTTGTTGGGCCAAACTATCGGGCTGCCCGCGCCGAAATTGAAGTGATCAATGACGGGGCCGTCATCAACCGCATGTATCCGGAGAAACGCTCCTACATGGCAACAGAGAGTGTGATGACCGAGACTGCCATCGACACCGGCTTGTTTCGTGACCTGTATATTTCACTTGGTGAGCCCGTGGCTGGTGGCGCGTGGAGTGTTCGCGTTTACTTCAAACCATTCGTGAGCTGGATTTGGGGAGGCGCGTTGCTGATGGCTCTCGGCGGTGGTCTGGCGCTCAGCGATCGGCGTTATGCGCTGGCCGCTCGGAAACAACGTGAGGCAAAGGACGTCAGGAAACCAGAGGCGACCCCCGCCATCGCGGCGGCTCAGTTTGAAGCGGAGACGTGAATGCGTCTTGGGCTTCGGCCCTCTCGTTCGCGGCTTTTGCCGCCTCCCGTGCGGTAAGGCTATGCCTTACCGGACAGTGGCTTTTGATTTTTGAGGCTGCGCCTCTGAGGCAAGCCTCCAGGATAATGGGAGACTCGCACCGTAAGGCAGAGCCTTACCGCACGGAAAGCGGCAAAGCCACGGGTTTTTAGTTAAGGCTCGGACACATTCGTCAGAGATATGCGTTACCTAATTCCACTTGTTGTCTTTCTCGGTCTGGTTGTCTTTCTGGCGATCGGGCTCGGCCGCGATCCGCACGAAGTTCCCTCTCCGTTAATCAACAAGCCTGCACCAACGCTTCAATTGCCGCAGCTTAAGGATCCTTCAATGAGTTTCTCCGCGCAGGAAATGCGCGGCAAGGTTTGGCTGCTGAACGTTTGGGCGTCCTGGTGTATCGCCTGTCGCGAAGAGCATCCAATGTTGCTGGAACTGGCGCGCAACGGGGCGGTCCCCATCTATGGACTTAACTATAAGGACAAACGCGAAGACGCTCTCGCCTGGCTAAACGAACTCGGAGATCCTTATGTGTTAAGCGTATCTGACCTGGACGGACGGGTAGGCATTAATTATGGAGTCTACGGCGCGCCAGAAACTTTTCTAATCGATCGTGAGGGCATGATTCGCTTCAAGCGAGTCGGACCAATCACTCCGGACGTTTGGCAAAAAGACTTTCTGCCGCTGATTAAGGAACTAAGCAAGTAATCATCGCAAGTGAACAGCGCCGGGGAACGTAGTCTTATTATGAAACGCGCAATACTGCTCCTGTTCGTTCTAAGCCTGGTGCCGTTCCCGGCGCTGGCCGACGAAGCGCGACCTTCCAGCGACGATCCGGTGTTGGAAGAGCGTGTGATGAATCTGTCGCGCGAGTTGCGCTGTTTAGTTTGCCAGAACGAAACGCTGGCGGATTCTCGTGCCGACCTGGCAAACGATCTTCGCAACCAGATTCGCGAACAGATGAAGGCCGGAAAGACAGACAAGGAAATTATTGCTTACCTGACTGCGCGCTATGGCGACTTTGTGCTTTACCGGCCGCCGGTTAGGCCAACAACTTACCTGCTCTGGTTTGGCCCGTTCATCTTGCTGCTCGCAGGCTTGGTGATTCTCTTCCGTTATGTTCGCCAGCGCCGCGCATTGATCATTGAGCAGCCACTTTCGGTCGACGACCACCATCGCGCCGAAGCTCTACTGGAAGCTCAACCGACGAAAGAGACAGCATGATTGTTTTTTGGCTCATCTGTGCAGTCATGGTCGCGATTGCCCTGGCGTTTGTCGTTCCTGCTTTGTTGCAAACTGCGGGCAAGGGACCAGATAACAGCGACACCGAAGCGAACGTCGATGTTTATCGTGATCAGATTTCTGAGTTAGACGCCGATCTGCGCAACGGCATCGTTGCTCAGGAGCAATATCAGCACGACCGCGACGAAATTGAACGACGGTTGCTGGAAGATGTTTCGACTGCCCGGCCGACTGTCACGGAGAGACCGGCTGAGAGCGGGCGGCGGTTAACTTACGCAATCGCGCTCGGCATTCCGTTAATAGCGATCGGTTTATACCTGCGAGTCGGAAATCCAGCGGCAATATCCGCGGCGCCCGCAACGAACGTCCAAGCGCCCTTCGCCGGCAACCCGGCAGACGGACCGATGACCCAGCAGCGTATGGAATCGAACGTTGCTGCACTCGCGCAACGTTTAGAACAGAATCCAAATGACAGCCAGAGCTGGGCGATGCTCGGCCGGTCATATCTCACGCTCGAAAAATATGCTGAAGCCAGCAACGCCTATGCGAAAGCTACCGCAGTAAAGCCGGACGACGCTGACTTGTGGGCTGACTACGCATTTGCTCTGGCGATGGCCAACGGCCGGCGACTTCAGGGACAGCCACAGGAGTTGATCGCGAAAGCGCTCAAGCTCGATCCTGATAACCCCAAGGCGCTTGAGCTTGCGGGTAGCGCGGCCTTCGAAGCAAAAAATTACAAAGAGGCTGTTAACTATTGGCAGCGTTTGCTGGAGAAGTCGCCTCCGAATTCAGAGTTGTCACAGACGCTTGCGGAGAGAATCGATCGGGCGAAGTCGCTGTCTGGCGAAACCGCAAAGTGAATTCGACACTTGAAAAAAGAACAGGAGCTCTACGATGTCTGAAGCAAAAAGAAAAGTGATCGACTGCCGGCTTTACCCAAGCGAAAGAGGCTGCACGCTCGCTATTGAAGGAACTGAGGACGAGGTGCTCGAGGCGGCGACGCAGCATGCCGTAACTGCCCACGGCCATACGAACAGCCCCGAATTGCGCGAACAACTCCGAACCCTCCTGAAAGATGCACCCGCTCAATAACACATGACACGAGACAATCTCCTATTCGCAATCATCGGCTTGCTGCTGGGTTTCATTGTCGGCTTTGTCTTTGCCAGCTCAATGAGTCAACGCGCAGCAAACCCTGTTGCCACAACTCAGAATTTGCCCGCGGACCATCCACCGATTCAATCGGGCGGCGCACAAGATCCACAACAGATGTTCGCGCAGGTCCAGGAGTCGATGAAGAAGGCGCGCAGCGAGCCAAACAATTTCGACGCGCAGGTTGACGCCGCCAAACTCGAATACCAGATCCAGCGTTACGATCAGGCCGTGGAGTTTCTCCTGAAAGCAAACCAGCTCAAGCCGGACAACTACGATGTCATTGTGATGTTGGGCGCAGCCAATCTTGAAGGCGGTCACTACGACATGGCTGACAAGTGGTACAAGATCGCGCTAGCTAAAAAACCGGGCGATGAGGGTATTCTGGCCAGCCTCGCTTACATGCAGTTGCAGAA